>JAEYZS010000157.1 GCA_023427925.1 Pseudomonadota bacterium
CCCAAGATTGGCTCAATCAACTGCTTTCACGAATGCGCATAAATTCAATTCCCGAAACCGGCCTTATCATAGGGGTGGCAAAGGAATTAGCTTATAGTATTGAACTTGATCCAAATGCATATAATGACGACACGCGAATCGTATATTTCGATAATCGCGGTCAACTTGTCCAGGGGGGAACTTATGTTCCTGCAGGTGGAGGCTTTGTCGCCATCAATGTGAACCCAGGAATACGTAGTCTTTTCAATAAGTACGAAGGTACTAAAAATATCAAGGTTACTGCAATGGCAGTAGATGACTCCGCTATTAACGTTTTGAATTCAAAATTCTAAAAATTATTGAAATCCCTTAGGAAATTAGGTAGATTGCGCAAAAAATAAGCTATCTAAGGGGTTTTATATGAGTCAAAAAAGACAAGTTTCAGAACTTTCACTTAAAGATTTTACGCAAGGTGATTCCCATACAAGAAAGAAATTTATTGATGATCTGTTTATCGGCCTTAAGGAATATGGATTTATCAATTTAAGAGATCATGGAATAGATGCGGGCCTCTTAAAGAAAGCTTATGAGCTAAGTGAAAAGCTTTTCAATCTTCCTGAAGAAACAAAAAAACAATATGTCTTAAAAGGTAGCGGCGGAGCAAGAGGTTATACAGCCTTTGGAGAAGAGCACGCTAAAGATTCACCAGTGATGGACCTCAAGGAATTCTGGCATGTTGGCAGAGATCCAATTGAGGGTGATCCAAGTGCAAAGTATTTTGCTCCAAACATCTGGCCAAAAGAAATCCCCGAATTTAGAGATCTTTATGAAAAGCTTTATACTGAACTCGACAACTGCGCCTTTAAACTCTTAAAAGCTCTCACTTATCCACTCGAATTACCCGAAGATTATTTTGATAAACTAGCTGGCGGGGGAAATTCAATTTTAAGACTTCTTCACTATCCACCAATTCCTGAGGGAGTAGATCCAAGATGTGTGAGAGCAGCAGCTCACGAAGACATTAATTTGATCACATTGTTAGTTTGTGCTTCGGCATCAGGGCTTCAGCTCAAGGATAGGGACGGTCAATGGTTGGACGTAGAGACGGCTCCACATTTGATCACGGTCGATGCCGGTGACATGTTGGCGCGAATTACGAATGACGTGATCCCATCTACAACTCACCAAGTTGTTAATCCAGCAAACACTGAAAACAAGAGTAGATATTCTATGCCTTTCTTTATGCACGCTCATCCGGAATCAATTCTTGAGTGCATTCCTTCTTGTCGAGGTGATGGTGAAAAGTATCCACCAATCAAAGAACATGAATTCTTAACTCAAAGATTAAGAGAAATCGGTTTAATTAAATAGTAATCAGAGAGATTTTGTCGGAGCTTCGTCAAGAAGCTTCGCAAGATTAAGCTTTTTGCCTTTTAGATTTTCTACAGCAGTGTGAGGGATGTGTACGACAAATCCTCTAGGAATTCTTAAATTCTTTTTATATGCATCTTCTTTGATATCGAGGTTATACTTTTTAAATTCGTTTGCAGGAAGTCCCGTGAGTTCAATCACTTGGCTGAGGCGAAGGGTTTTGGAAAGTTTTAACTCCCTAAATTGGATTGGCTGTTGGATAGAGATATTGTCGTAAATTAAATTTCTATATTTTTCTGCGTGAAGAACTGCGATAAAAGAAGCAAAGAAGTTTTGAGATGCAAATCCAAATGATTTTGCTTTGTAATTCTTGATAAGATATTTTAAGTCGCGAGATCCAGTTTTCTTTACAGCTTTACTCAAGCTTCCCACGCCGTGGTTATATGCCGTTAGGGCGAGTGGCCAATTCTTAAGAATTTGTTTGTTTTGTTTTAGAATAAATGCCGCCGAAGAAGCAGCTTTGACAGGAGAGTTTCTTTCGTCCACTGCTGCAGTCATAAAAAGAGAAAGTCTTTTTCCGATGTAAGGCATGACCTGCCAAATTCCGCTTGCGCCAACTTTACTTACAGCGCTGACATTAAAACTACTTTCAACAAATGGAAGTCTCGTGAGTTCTAGCGGAAGATTTTTCTCTGTAAAAACTTTTTCAAGTTCTGGCAAATATAATGAACTAGATTCTATACCACTTTCGATAAAGTTCTTTTGACCCACTTGAGTTCTAATAGAGTTCAACGCTTGTTTGACAACGCGCTTGCGGTTTCCTGGGATAGAGGAAAGCTTATCAAAAATTTCTTTTTCTGCCTTATTTAAGTTCTTAAAGCTCTTTCTTTTGGAGAGTTTTGTAAGTGTGTTTTTAACTTCTTTGCGTTGGGCTTTCGAATATGCAACGGCCTTATGATACTTGGTCCATCGATTACCTTTTGCTTCTAGAATAGGCCGTAGATCTACGACTCTAAAAACTATCCAAGGGTAGTCGGCGTGATGTATAACTTCTTCTTGAGCAGAATATTTTGTATAAATATCGAACCAAAAGCTAACTCTATCATGGAGCTCTTCTGGAACTTTGAAATCCGAGGAGATTTTGTTATCGTAATCTTTAAGAATTAAGCTCTTATCAAAAGTTTGGCCCTTGAGCTCGACGATTTGATTTGTTGTAATCGGAGCAAAGGTGCTAGGAAGGCGTTTTGGTTCGGCGACAATTGGGATAGAAGCATAGGCGCGGTCTGAAAAAATAGGATATTTGAGAACTTCTGTACTAAAGAAGGTTCCCAATCCAAGACCTATAATGATATTAAAACTAATGCTTCTCATGCTGACTTACTAATAAGCAAACATGGTGCCTTTTAAGAAATTTGAACCATGAGTATTATCAGTAAGTTAGGGATGTCCCAATATGGGAAATCGTATAAAAGTTCGTCAATTGGTGACAAATTTGTGCTGTTATAGAGTGAAATTTACATTACAATAATATTGAGCAAACCCTAATAAAAAGTGTGAAGATGAAAGATAATAATTCTCATATTGATAATCTTTTTTTAAAAGCGAAGTATACTGCAATAATAAGCGATATTCATCTCACTGAGGCCGAACCTGAGCATCCAGCAGGCGATCTGTGGAAAAAATTTAAAAGAAAAGAATTCTTCTTTGACGATACTCTGAGCGACTTCTTCGAGTATATTCAAGAAAAAGCAGGAAACGAAAAAGTAGAGCTTATTTTAAACGGCGATGTTTTCGACTTCGATGCGGTATTGTCATATCCTGAGGATGCTCCTTATCGAATTACTTGGCTAGAAAAGATTAGGGGCCTATTTCCCGAAGAAGAAAAAGCTTCTTACAAAATGCAGACAATTTTAAATGAGCACCCCGTTTTTGTTGAGGCCCTTCGGAAATTTGTTAAAAATGGTAACACCGTAGTTATTATAATAGGCAATCATGATTTAGAACTGCATTATCCTCGAGTGCAAAAAGACATTCTTTACGCACTTAATCTTTCACCAGAAGAAGAACAGAGAATTCGGTTTTGCGAGTGGTTTTACGTAAGCAATGAAGATACCCTCGTTGAACACGGAAACCAATATGACCCATATTGTTTGTGCCAGAATCCAATTCACCCGTTAGTTCAGAAATTTAATCGAGTAGAGTTAAGATTACCTTTTGGAGATTTGGCAGGTAGATATATGACAAATGGAATGGGATTTTTTAATCCCCATGTCGATACCAATTTTATTATGTCCTTTAAGGATTATATTAAATTCTTCACGAAATATTTGATTAGGACACAGCCATTGATCATGTGGACTTGGTTTTGGTCTTCGATTGTGGTCTTGATTCAATCACTATTAGATCGTCTTCTACCAGAGCTAAAGGATCCATTAACTACGGAAGATCGAGTAAATGAAATTGCAGAGAAAGCTAACGCAACTCCAAGAATGGTGAGGGAGCTCAAAGAACTTTCCGTAAATCCAGCGGCGAGCAATCCGATACGGTTAGCGAGAGAGCTTTGGCTTGATCGCGCATTTATTGTTCTGATTGGGTTTATATTTGTTTTTCAAATTTTTACGATTATAAAGTTGGCTTATGACATCTCTTTTTTCTGGATGTTCATTCCGTTATTTATATTAGTTCCATTTTTTGTGTTTTATGCAAAGTCGATTCACTCTGATGTTGCGGCTGTAAAGGAACCTAGCGAATGGATATTGAGCGTGTCTTCAAGGATTACAAAAGTTAAAAGAGTCGTCTACGGACACACCCATATTGCGCGACACGAGTACATCGGAGAAGTTGAGCACTTAAACTCAGGATGCTGGACCCCGGCTTTCTTGGATGTGGAATGTACTAAGCCCTTTGGTAAAAAAACTTATGTGTGGATTGAGCCCGGTGAAAACGGAGAAAGAGTTGCTCAGTTGAGAGAGTTCATCCGCGGAGATTCTTATCAGCTTAGAACTGGTAAGCCTCAGGAAGCGGACGCTCCGACGGTAATTCAGGTCAGTTCATAAGCCAGCGCAGCATAAATGCGCGCCACATCAATGTTAGAATTCTTAAGGAATCATTAAATTTAACTTTAAATCGAATATATTCGCGTATATTTTATTTGAGTAATAAGGCTCAAGAAACGAGCGTTTTTTGGAGGATAGAATGGCAGACGTATTAGTAGTAACAAGCAAAGTTAAGAAGTACATCAAAGAAAAGGCAACTTTCAACACTTCAGCTGAGACTGTTGATGTATTAAGTAAAGCGGTACAAGCTCTTTGTGATCGCGGCATTGAAAGCGCAAAAAATGATGGTAGAAAAACTGTCATGGCTCGCGATATCAATATCGACCACTTATAATTTTAAATTTAGAATTCAGAATAATTCTGAAGTGATGAAGGCGAGTTTATAGCTCGCCTTTTTTATTACCCTGCTGAAGTCGCCTTCAGACCGAGTCCATGGAGGAAAATAATTATTTTATAAGCTCTTGAAATTCATTCCAAGAGAGAATCGTAACTCCGAGCTCTTGGGCTTTATCAAGTTTGGATCCCGCAGATTCTCCAGCGACAACATAGTTTGTTTTTTTACTGACAGAACCGCTGACTTTACCGAGATGGCTCTCGATGATTTTTTTTACTTCGTCTCTTTCAATCGGCAGAGTTCCTGTTATCACAAACGTCATTCCTTTAAAGCTCTCAGAAGCAACCACCCTCTCTTCACTCTGGATATCGACACCGTTTTTGATAATTTTCTGAATTTCTTTTTTGAACTCGGACTGCGAGAGCGCGTCGATAATCGACTGAGCAACTTTGGGGCCGACACCTTCAATCTGTACAAGTTCTTTAAGGGAAGAGTCTAAAAACTTATCGAGTGTCCCAAAGTGGCCCGCAATAAGCTTTGCAGTTTGTTCTCCGACAAAACGAATTCCCAGGGAATAAATAAATCTAGAAAGAGTTGGTTTTCGACTGCCCTCAATACTATCAATAATATTTTGAGCAGATTTTTCTCCCTGTCTTTCGAGAGATAAAATTTGATCTAATTTCAATTTATATAAATCTGAATATGATGAGATCAATCTGTTGTCTACAAACGAATCGATAAGCTTGTCTCCAATCTTTTCGATATTCATCGCGCGCTTTGATACAAAGTGTTTTAGAGATTCTTTGATCTTTGCATCACACACCGGATTTGGGCAGCGAAGTACAACTTCGCCTTCTGTCTTAATGGCCTGCGATTTACACGCGGGACACTTAGGTGGGATTTTAAAAGGCTTAGAGTCGGACGGTCTTTTATCTTTTAACACCGTAACAATTTCAGGAATCACATCACCCGCTCGATGAACAATAACAAAATCACCTTTACGAACATCCTTCCTATCAATTTCGTCTTGATTGTGAAGTGTGGCATTTGAAACGGTCACGCCGCCGACCACCACAGGTCTCATCACCGCAACTGGCGTAAGTGCTCCAGTGCGACCCACCTGTACGAGAATTTCTTCAATTTGAGTTTCGGCTTGCTCAGGCTCAAACTTTGCAGCATTGGCCCATCTCGGTGAGCGAGCAATAAATCCGAGTTCATCTTGTAGAGTAAGGCTGTTTACCTTGACAACAATCCCATCAATATCGAATGGCAATGTCTTTCTGAGCTTGTGAATTTTGTGATAGTAGTCTACGGCGCCTTCTGCTGAGCCTACAAGTTCGAGATATTCATCACCAATTGTAGGAACGCCCCATTCTCGAAACGCATGAATGATATTTTGTTGTGACGAAAAACTAATCCCATCCACTGCTCCTAAGGCATAGCCAAAAAATCTCAAAGGGCGAGAGGCTGCAACCTTAGGATCAAGTTGTCGAATTGTTCCCGCAGAAGCATTTCTTGGATTTGCAAAGGGAACCTCACCCGCTTCCTGCTGTTCTTCGT
>JAEYZS010000162.1 GCA_023427925.1 Pseudomonadota bacterium
TCTCATGCTCGACAATAAGTCCCGCCAAGTCCTTAAATGCAAATTCCTCCAATAATTCCTGATACTCAGAATTTTCACTTATGATTTCCTTGAGTATTATCTTAGCTCTTTTAAAAAGATCCGGATCGTTTGCAAGTCTGAAACCAGGGTCCAAATCAATTTTTTGAGCAAATTGTTTTAGAAACAATTGCAACGTCCCGTGGATTGTCGAGATAAAAAGATGATTCTTTGAAAGAACGAAATTCAAAAAATCATAGTCATTTTTTCGCTGAGCCTCGTGCATTAATCTTTCGCGAAGCTCTTGGGTTGCCTTTCGAGTGAAGGTTGTAAGTACTACTCTTGGATTGCGCTCATTTTCATTTTTAAAGAATTTATAGAAATCGTAGACCTCTTTAACTAAGCGAGTTGTTTTACCTGCTCCCGCTCCAGCTCTGTATATTTTGATGTTATGATTAAAGGAATTTACGTCAGATGTGGTGCTCGACATAATGCCCTCCAATTACATTTTTTACAAAGGCTGATATCCTTTGGTTTTGGATTGTAGTCGCCATTGCTCATCCCAAGAAGCGCATCCTTGATGACCTCTTGAGTTTTTTTGTAAAGTTCTAACTTTTGTGCGTGAGTGATTTTGTGTCCCTTGCGTGGCGAAATCTCATACATAGAACCATCAGCTTCGGTCGTCAGAAAGCCACGTTCTCTATTGATTTTCTTAAAGCCGTAGTAAACAGCACCTAACACCTCCAGAGTCTTACCAATTGCCCCTTTTTCGATTGCCATTGCATAGAGAGCCAACTGCAATTGATTTTCTTCAAGCCATTTGTTGTGGTTCTTTTTTCCTGTGGAATCAAACTTATAGTCCACAATCACACAAGCCTGCTCCTGTTTATCTATATCGATTCTATCAATACGCCCTCTTAAAACGATTGATTTTGCATCCTTCTCTGATGAGAGCTCACCAGTATCTTTATTGATATAAATTTCAAAATCTTTTTCTTGGTACTGATCTTTAATATCGGGGAACTTGGCTTGGAAGTCTTTTTCAAAAACCAAAAAGTTTTCGATCATTTTAACAAATTTCTTTTTCTGTCCTAACCAAACTCTCTCATCAAAAATAGGTGTTTTAATTTCTTTACGAACTTGCTCAAAATATTCTGCGATCTTTTCGCTATTTATATTTAAATCAGAATGATTTGCATAAATAGTTTCGGCCACACCATGCAAAAGCCGTCCACGTGTCTGATAATCAATATCTAAATCCAAATCTGGCAAGTCATTGAGTGCTAATATTTTTTTTGATGCGTTTATAAAAGGACAATTTAAATAATCTTCGATTTGTGTTGCTGATACTCTTTCAAGATGGCCCTCAAGCAACCAAGGTTGCATTTCCACTCCTTGATCCTCCTCGAGGCGTCTTTTCTTTTTATCACCATCAGGCCAGTTCTTAAGATTGGCAATAACTGTAAAGTCGGACTGTTGAATCTGTGTCATTCTTGAGATCTCGGGAATTTTTAATGGGACCTTATCTCCGTGCTCCTCTATAGCACCTTTCAGCCAAACTATTGAAGGAGACATCTGATTCCCATCAAAATCTGTCTGAGGATAGGAGAGATAGAAATTTAACTTAGGATTTTCTAAGTTCCACTTCACTTCAAACTCGAGTTCCGTTCTCTCCGGCTCTGCAACGACGAAACCATAATCCTGCTTCAGTCTCTGTATATCGGACTCCGAAATCAATGAGGTGGTCATGGATCTCAAAGCTTGATCAGTTAAGCCGAGAACAAATGCAGATTTCAAATCTAGATCTTTTAAAGATACGAGATCTATACATTGGAGCCCATCTAAAAATCCGTCATCCGTAGTTACCTCGAGTCGTGAGGCAAAACTATCAAGTAGATTCACCCAAGCTGGGACTTTGAATTTGAGATGACTAGGGACTTCTGCCAATAGTTTTTCTATCAGAATGCTGAGACGCTCTTGTGACCATGCCTCTTTCCAGTATCTTAAAGACCAAGCTGCAAACTCTTGGACACTCAAAGATTTTGTTCCTGATTTAAAACTAAAAAGTTTTTCGATACTTTTATGCCGTGATAAGTCCGCCTGATCATATATATTCGTAAAAAGAGATTGAAATTCATCATATCTCAAAGGAATTTCTTCTGACTCTGCAAAAGCATTGATTTCCAAGTCGGCAAAATCAATTTCTCCTGATTCGATCTTAAGCTTGGAGATCCAACTCATTATTTCGGGAAAAGTCCGAAGCGGCGTTTGAATTTTTCGCTGATAAGGAATACCTTCCGTTTTAAAATACTCTAAGAGGACAGGCCAGTATACGCCAATATCTGGTGCGGCAACTGCAATCTGCCGAGGCTCAACACCGGATTCAATTTGTTTCCGAAGTTCAACAACGAGTTGCTGAACTTCAGCAAGTTGAGTTGTAAATTTATTATAGCTACAGCGAACAGGCTCAGGTTTGATCGTTTTTTCTTTTTTCTTGGTGCTATTGAAAATCTCATAGCTCTTTAGAGCCTTTGAGTACTCCTCTTTCCAGGTTGGATCCGGAACAATCACTTCAACATCAATATATTTGGAAATATGCTGAATCAATTCACTCTCGATAGGCTGAAGTTGAGCACCTAGATCAAAGATCAACTTTCTATTCCAAACTTTCGAAAAGTCTGTTTCATTCACCAAAATAGATGACGACCATGTGGGCAAAATTATCTTTTGATTCAGAAACTCAGAGTAGATTTTTTGTGAGAGCAAATACCAGTGCCCCCACCTTTGAAAGCTCTCGATGTTCTTTTGAAAATATTCTTTTATCGCAGAAAAGTTTTCTTCATGACTTAGTAGTGGCATAAGAATCTGCAGATAAGAATGCAATAATCGCGATACTCCGGGGCGCTTATTCCATTCCTCATCTGATGAATTTAATATTTGTTGGGTAAACATTTGCGCCGTCTCTGAAGACACCAAACGCAAGTCACCTCGTAGTCTTCGAACTAGTTTTATCCATAACTCTTGCGCTCTAAGGAGAGATTCATCTGGTATCAGGGGTTGCTTTTTGAAAAGCTCTCTTTGAAATGCAATTTTAGATGTCAGATCTGATACGATCCACGTCTTTTCTTGAAGATCAGTTTCTAAGAACAACTGTCTTTTTTCTTCTGGATTTTTCACAAAGATCACGTTCAGCATCTAGCCCATAATATGACTAGATTATCGTCTTTGTTTCAACTTATTTCTGTTTTCTTTAGTGAGGCCCAAGAAGGACCCGCTCGCGGTATCATAACCAAAGTCTATCGTCATTTCAAACATGTAACGGCGATCTTCATGCTGCCCTGGGTATTCTCCCATTTCAACACCATACGTTGCAAAGTCGAGCATGATTATACCTAAGTTTAATCCAAGTCCCGCTGTATAGTATCCTTGATGCAGTCCGACTCTAAGATCTATTCCAGGTAAATCGACTTCGACTCCCATGTGAATCTTCTTACCAATATGAACCTCGTTATCCGTGAGGTGCCTCATCTCAAATACTGGAGAAATCGTAATGCCAGGTATTTCGACCTCAAAAGAAAATGCACCCATCAGCTCACTGTAATCCGTCGGAGGATTGCGAATTCCAGATTTGAGTGAGAAAGAAGTGTCTCCGATGTCTTTCATCACGAGTGATATCGCAGGATTCACTGAAAAGGGTAAGGTCAACATTGCGCCGAAGTCAAAGGCATAACCGATACCTCTGTTATTGAGTTCATCTTTTAAATCTTCGTTGCTTAGATTTGCAATAGAGGAGACTGGGATTTCCAATGAAGCTCCTCTGCGATCAATTCTTTTACCGACGATTCCTAAAGAGAATCCGGGGAAAACATCAATACCAAATCCAGTTGCAATTCCATAATCGTTTACAAAATCGACTTCAAAACTTGGTAACGCTGGATTAGACAAATCCGCACTCACATTGAACGAATCATAAATTGCAGCTGCAAAATACGGCATTGAAAGACCGACAGTTGCTCCGCCCCCTAGCCACAATGTGTCTCCATAAAAGTTTCTGAGTGTATCAGCAAAGTTATCACTATCGAAATCTTCTGCATCCTCATAGGCATCGACTCCATTTACCCCTGCTCGCAATTTGAGCGGAGTCAATGTGACTTCGGTAGTTCGTGCAAGACCTGCAGGATTAAAATATAAAGCATCTGCCCCTCGAGCTAAGGGGATAAAGGCTCCGCCCATTCCAAGCGCACGAACGGAGGTATGTCGCGAGTATAACTCACGAGCTAAAGATTCATTTGGTATGAACACGAGGATCACACATATGAAAAGTAAAAATGTTTGCAAAGCCTTAAGGCGAACAAGCATTTACAATTATCCCTCCAGGAGAAATTCCCAAACCTAGCCCGTCGGAAGTTTCTCTTATAATTCCTCGAATAAGCTCTCGATGATTGTCATCAAGATCTGCAGTATCCACAGCATCGCAAAAATCTAATGGCGTTCCATCAATTGCCGTACAGATAGCATCAACCTGGGAAGTGATCGCACTTCCAAGACTGAAACCTTCCATGTTTTTATAAAAAAGTATAATGCCAGTCCCGATTTCACTGACTTCGTTTTGCGGGAGATCTGTTGCACCACTTGCTCCACACGGGTCCCATCCCGCATCGACCACATTGTCGTCATCAGAATCCGCTCTAAAATTGAGTAACGAACCTATTTTTGCAATGCTATTAAATGCCATGAGGAATTGTCCTCGTTCTGATAACACAACTCCGTCAGTATCAATGATGGTCTTTAAAAGGTCTTCGGCCAGTTTACAGTCTGCAAAGTTGGAAGC
>JAEYZS010000232.1 GCA_023427925.1 Pseudomonadota bacterium
GACTTATACCTGTCCCATCAAGTTTTAATCGTCCTTTTGATTTTACTAAGTATTGCTCAACGCCCTGACAAGTACCAGTTTTGGCTACCTCGAATATTCTTTGAAGGGTGTTATTCTCATGCGTGTCTTTTGGAGCATAATCGCAGTAATCATTAAAGCTTACGACTCTACAACTTGAAAAATCACTTTCGGCAGTTCCAATAACAGCTTTACGCGTTTGAGTTTGAAAGCGAGCGAGATCTTTACCAGCCTGTTCTACCACAACCTCTTGACGAGGAGAAAGGTAAATACTTTCAAGTACCTCACTAAACTCTCCGATGGGTTCACCAAACTGGTATCCCATAACTTTGTAATCCACACGTATGTTTTTGCAGTACACATCTTTTGCGATTGTATTTCGATAAGATACTCTTGCACCATCCCTTTTTTGATGAATAAATACTTCTCCGATAACCGGAGTTGCTTGGGCTTGCGCCAAGGCAATATAAGCTAACATTGCGATAAATAATTTTTTCATACTATTGTCTCCATTTACATTGATTAATTGATTGAACATCTTCGGTATCCAAGCTCTTCACCTCGCAACTTTTGTCGCTGAATACTGCTGAGAGATAATCAGCCAAAGCATTTGTTTCGATGGCAGAAGTAATATCAGCCTTGTTATTAAGATTTAAAATTTCAAAAACAAGTTTTGCAGAAAGCGTTTGGTACAAGTCGTTTGATGAACATCTGTTTTTAAACGAAGTGAGCTCTTCTCTTAACGCCGTATTGATTGAATTCAATTGATCGAGAGAAAATGAGTTAAATACACAGTTTACTTTAGGTTCGGGAGGTGTTCCTCCAGTGGAACCTCCACCCCCATTACTACAAGCGTTTAAAACCAAACCTAAACCCAAAATTATCAATATCTTTTTCATAAATTACCTCTATTTAATTTCCAGACAACGGATTTATCTGACAGTGTACGTAGTTAATTCTCGTAACGCCTTCCAACTCAGACTGACCGAACGCCATCTCGATTGGTTCCTTATCCTGATTAAATTTAATCTGAATATGGTTTCTTAGTTTCTTCCTATCTAAGTTAAAACCATTTGAGTTCTTTTCAACATCTGTGAAATTTATTTTTCTTGAAAAACATTTCTTGGGTATCGATATTTCATAGTTTGCCTCAGGACAATACTCACCCATTTCACAGCGAAACCTGTCTTTCCCATAAACTAAAAACGAAATAAAAGGCTCTGCGCTTTCGCCAACAGTTTCACTAGAGTTGATTCGAACAACTTCTATTTTACAATTATGGAATCTTGTAACATCTGTCATAGCATTTAAAGTTTTAGCTATTGCCAAGCCATCGCAGTCTTTTGCGAAAACTAGTGATGGCACAATCGATAAGAGGAGAATAAATTTGATCATAACTCCCTCTTTATTTCTCTTTTTCGAAAGCCGATCTTATTTGCATATGATTTGAGACTCACACGATAAACTTCAACATCAGCGCACGCTTGCCAATCATAAGGAAGAGCACCTTCATGTGAATCAATGAGGCAATCTCGAAATACAAAAATCTCAATGTATTTTTTTGCACAAATATCATAAGAATTCACATCCAATTTAACTTCAAAAGCACCCGTCTCAGAAAGGGCAATCGGCATTAAGCTAAACTTTACAGCACCCAAAATTCCAAATGCGTCGATGGCTTTATCTTTAGTACTGATGTGGTTAGAATCGAGTTTAAATTTAATGCTAAAAGCAGGCGCTTCAGCGATTGGACGTGGATCAGCTCGAAGCCTTTCCATGAGATACTCGTGAGCTTCCCACTTATGTTGTCCTGCTTTCACAGGGGCTGTTGCCACCCACCCAATATCAGAGAGAATTCTTTCTAGCTCTCGATATCTAAAACTTAAATGTGCGCAAGAAATCTGGTGATGAGACAAAGAGAGCGGCTTAGATTCCAAAATTTTTAGATAACCAGCCGGTTTAAGTCTTGCGATATCCCAAGTGTGAGCCTGAGCTAAACTTGAACACATCAAAATAAATATTAACAGCATACTTTTCATTTATCTACCCTGGACTACTTTCAAAGTTTGTTGACCATATTCCCTTACTGCTATTCTTTCTACTAAGTGATGGGCTTCTTTTAGTGACACTGTTCGCTTCATATTTGCTTCCGCTGTGGATCCACCAAAGAGTCCGCTACCGATATTCAAAGCAATAGCCGCAACTTGGCAATAGAAGTTAGGGCAGTTTTGTCTTAATTCTTTTGCAGCAATCGATGCTCCATCTGGACCTGGGTCGACAAGGTTTGCTTCTTCTTCGCTCTTTATGTACCCGGTTGCTACCTTCCTTAAAGCCGAATCTAAAAACTCGCGACGCAAATCCAACATAAGCTTTTCTGAATCCTCAAACTTAATTCGTTCATCTTCAGAAGAAATTTTGATATCAATCCATTTCTCGGCCTCGGTTTTTTCAGTGATCGACACTGAAGAGCTACTTCTAAATAGTCTTCGCTTGCTAGTAGACTTTTTTATGAGCTGATAGAGATGAGATTCTTCATACTTTATATGAATGTCGCGTTTTGCTTGAACCTGATACCCAAACGTGATCGTTGGCTTGAGGGTATTCGCAATCTCCCTAAGTATGCTTTTTTGATCTCGGTTACTCAAATTGCTAACCATTGAGCACGCCGCGTATTTGTTTATTACAATTGTTCCGGCGGCAGCCTCGCCAAATCGAATTCCTGAAGGATTTGCTGGTTTTTCGCTATTCGCACCGGGGTCAATTGCTTCTGTCACCAAGCCAAAAATTTCGGAACGAAGTTGAACTGGAAAACCAGTTTTGTATCCATTTTTTACCTCTAATGAGTGGATGAAAGCGTCTTGAATTGGCAACGCTCTAAATTCAATGGTTGAAGAAGAATTCATTCTTTTAAATTCTTTTACTAAATTTTGATGGTCTGAATAAAATCCGACCATAATTTGACCACCTGGTTTTTTTAAAAGATTTTCCATTCGGTCATCATATAATTTCAGCAATTCCGTTTCTGAAGCAATGAGCTTATCTTGCGCCTCTTTGAGTTCTTGCTCCAATGAAGTTATCGCACTCTTTTGGCTTTCTAGTCTTTGATTGCATTCCCCAACTTCGTCAGGCGATTCTTTTTGCTTGTATTCACATTCTCGCTTGGTTCGACTCAAAATCTTTTTTTGTCTCTGTATCTCTTGAGATTTCTCATCTAAGTCTTCCTTCAAAGTATTGTGATGGTTAGAGATTCTTTTCATAAGGCCGATAAGAGACATATTCAGCTTACAATCATCAAATCCCATGGCTGGAACATATCCAGCTAACTCGAGTCGACCATTTATCGGCGGTTTCACATAAGCTGTTTGACAACTTTCGTCCATAAAATATCCCTGACTTAGCTGTGGCTCCCGGATTTTAGTTTTGCAATTAGAATATTTTTGTGGCGCATTTGCATGTGCATAAAAAGCGAATAGAAACAGTGCTGAAATTATTAATTTCATTTTATCACCTCGACATTCATGGTTTTATTCAAAGGTATGGATTTTTCTTCGCTCCTAACATCTCGAGTAAAACGTTGAGTCAAATTTTCAAGATCGTTGTTGCTCATTCTCTTTGGCTCAGTCAGGTGAAATGTAAACATACTGTTAAGTAAGGTTTCCATGCGATTTTCGGTGACATCCTGATATGTAAATCCTAACTTGCTCAAATTAAAAGCTATCGCTGCCGAAGCGTGAATCAATCTCCTGAGATCAGCGTCAAAGCCATGAGCAGAGCGTTCCTGAGCCTTCTTAAGTATATTAGTCATTGCCATCAAGCTTAAGTTTAAAGTACTCAATTGGTTCTTAGTCATAAATGGTGTTCCTATTTTATCATTTACGACGTCGACTCTTGCTCTGGCAGTAACTGTTAGATTCTTTTCGAGTAAATCGCAGACTGCAACATGATACGGAATCAAAAATGTTACTTTCCCAAATTCATGTAGATCCGAAGCTCCTCCTAAAACGGCTTTATTAATTAGATCTTCAATTGCTAAAGCAAGCCCACTTTTATCTTTTTGTGCCAAAGCTGTATTCAACCACTCATAGTCGAGCTGAAGGTTTTTAATAAAAAATTTTGTATCGCGCTTTAGGTTAGCTAGAGAATGTCCTTTTTGTAAGAGGTCAAGTCGAATGGCATTTTCTAGCTCTTTGAAGTCGAAATCTGAAATAGAAAATGTCATCTGAACTGGGGTGCGGCCCATGCTGTATCCTTGTAACGACATCTTTCCATTGGCATCTTTAATAAATAGTTCCTCAAGTTCACAGCGTACTCTTTCAAGATCAGTTTTTTTGAATTGAGCTCTAAGGCGAAAGGCATCTGACAAATTCAAAGTGTACCTTTGTGTATTAGTATCCACTACATAACCAATTTTTGATTTACCCTGTGTAACCTCACCTCGAGCAGATCCCGCGATGGCTGATTGTGTTGCAAAGATCGAAGCTAACATTAACGGGAGATAGATTAGCGATTTCATATTTTCTCCTTTATTTTGTTTTCTCGGCCTGTGGAGCAAAGAATGCAGTCGTACCAGACATATAAAAAGTAATATATGAATTGACTTGAGTTTTTGTATTTTTCTCAGTTAATAGACTTCCCAACTGTTGTTTTAAATTGTTCCAATCAATCTTTTTGACTTCAACATAGTATGTATTCGTATGGCATTTTTTTGAGCGTAGAAATCTGCGTTTACAAACTCTTTGATAGCGCGCTTCTTTCTCAATGTAAGTTGCTCTCTCTACCATGGATTTCATTTCAGAACCAACAATCGCCAATACGTTTTCGATAGCAAATTTTGTGAGATCTTCCTTATATTCAACTTCAAGTCTTTTAACTTCTTCGTTGTTATCAATCATACCGTTGTTAAGAACGATTTCTACAGACTTTGATTGAGAAACTTTATTGTAAAGTTCGTCAACATTTACTGCTCCGTTTTTCGACGCAGCCATCTCCATGATTTCTCTCTCAAGTAAGTTCTCGTCGAGAGCTACTCTGAAGAATGACTTGGTTTGTACGGGATAAAAGTAAGTATATGTTCCAGCAATTGGATGTCTCGCATCAGGCTGAAGTGAGCATGCACCAGCTAAAGTTAGGTAGATATTAAAGCCCAAGCCTTCTCCCATAAGGATATTGACAGATCCTGGGCGCTCGGGAATTTTTTTAATATATTCTGGAACCGCCATGTTTTCGGAGCTAGACATTTCTGGCGGCAGCTTTAGGCCGTGTACTTCAACTTTTCTAACTCCTCCAACTGGCTGGCTTAAACTAAGATCTGACTCTGCATAAGTCGACGTTGAGAAAATACCGGTCGCAATCGGTAACCGTCTAACGTCAGTATTTGGGTTGAGTGTCTTATATGCTTGAACAATTCTTTCCCATCCAAGTTGAGCACTTCCCGCTACAAGTGAAACAACTCTATCGCCCCCAATTGAGTTAACTGCTGCGGAGAGCTCCCTGGCCTCAATATTAAGCTTGCGAGCTTCTTCGAAATTTGCCGTCTCAATTTTTTTGACATGTTCTCCCACTAGATCCAAACTTCTGTTTACTAAGGGGCAGAGTTTAACGTCCCAAGTAGAACTGGCGTGACCGAACCGAAATCTCCCTTCAACTGGCGGTAGTACGTAGATTGTTTTACAGTCCTCACTCGCTAAGTAACCGGCGTCGATGTCGTTTGCAACTACTCCTGGTGTGCGAACATTGCAATTTTCCTGTTGTGGTCCAATATATGGGAGCGATGAAGAAGCGAATGCTTCAGCACCAATTAGAGCTGATAAAGTTATAAATACGGCTTTTAAGTACATAAAATTCTCCTTTAGAGTTTCATTTTGAGACACTCGCCTCGTGCTGGCCCAAATAGAGCAAGCGCTACGCCACCTTCAAATTGAATTAATTGCAGCAGGAGACCGAAATTCGGAAATTTTCCAGAAAACTGGACCGAGTTTGCAGATTTTTAGATAAAATTAAATCCAATAGAACGAAGATAAGAAGCCAGAAATAAAAAAGGGGGCTATTTCTGCCCCCCTCATTTAGATTCATATTAAGTATCAAAAGGTTATGGTTCGTAGCCTTTGATTTCGGGCTTGATGTACGCAGGGAAGTGACCACTGCTTCTAAAGTGTTGGTTATATTGCTTATGGCTTCCCGCATAACCGTTAGAAACAGAGTAATTAAATACGGTTCTTCCGAGGTTCAAATAATTCTGATTGGTAAAATTAGAAAGTCTATAAGCATAACCATACAAGTGGACAATCAGTAAATCAATATCCGGTTCTGGAGAATTGTACACAGTTCTACAACCTAAATATACAAACCCATTTCCATTCGAAGATACGTTATTTGCTCTTAAATAGTCAGCTGCCATTAAGATCGAAGACTGCGCAATAGGATCCTTTGTTAAATTGTGATAGCGGATTAAACTTTCTGCCAATAAACCTGACATAAATGATGAGCTTCCGTATGAATTCTGAGGACAGCCCTCATCAGGATCGTGGTCATATAGATTATGCACCCACGCACCATTATTATTTGCAACTTGCATATCATAAAGTCTGTGGAATCTATCACGTGCAAGATTTAAATACTGTTGATTACCTGTCGCTTCGTAGTATGCGATTAAACCTAATTGAGCAAAGGCCGCCTCTCTTTCTGTCCAGAACCGTCGAGTATTTGGAGCTTGATAG
>JAEYZS010000303.1 GCA_023427925.1 Pseudomonadota bacterium
ACCCAAAGACTTCTTAAAACACGAATGTTCTCAGACTTCTTAAGTAAGATTCATTTTTGGGGATGGCAGTTGATCATTGTGGCAGCTGCGATCACATTACCTTTGGGATATTCTCAGTCCAAGGAGTATGCGGAATTAGAGTGGCCGATCGATATTGCAATCACTTTGATTTGGGTTGTGTTTGCGATTAACTTTTTTGGAACGATTAAGAATCGTCGAGAAAAGCACATGTATGTTGCGATTTGGTTTTATATCGCAACCATCATTACTGTGGCAGTGCTTCACGTTGTTAATTCCATTGAATTACCAGTTTCACTCTTTCAAAGCTACCCGGTGTATGCAGGTATTCAAGATGCTTTAGTTCAATGGTGGTATGGGCATAATGCGGTGGCCTTCTTCCTCACAACGCCGTTTTTGGGGTTGATGTATTACTACATGCCTAAAATGGCCAATCGCCCGATCTACTCATACCGTCTTTCGATCATTCACTTCTGGTCGCTGGTATTTATTTATATTTGGGCAGGACCCCATCATCTCCTCTACACAGCACTACCAGATTGGGCGCAAACACTTGGAATGATCTTTTCAATTATGTTGTGGGCACCAAGTTGGGGTGGAATGATCAACGGCCTTTTGACTCTAAGAGGCGCTTGGCATTTACTTCGCGACGATCCGATTATCAAATTCATGGTTGCAGCTATCACGTTTTATGGAATGGCCACATTTGAAGGACCGCTTCTTTCAATTAAGTCTGTTAGTGCTATTGGGCATTATACAGATTGGATTGTAGGCCACGTCCATAGCGGAGCATTGGGATGGAATGGATTCTTAACCTTTGCAATGATTTATTTCCTAGTTCCAAAACTTTGGAATACAAAGCTCTATAGTTTAAAGCTTGCGACAGTCCATTTCTGGGTCGGGCTATTGGGAATTCTCCTATACTATATTTCTATGGTGACAGCTGGAGTTACACAAGGTCTTATGTGGCTTGCAATTAACGAAGGAGGAAAGCTTGTTTACCCTGACTTCGTTGAGACTGTCACAGCAATAGTTCCACTCTACTGGGTAAGAGCTTTGGGTGGAGTCTTTTATCTATCTGGATTTATTTTAATGGCGTACAACATCATTAAAACAATTCAATCTGCTCCAAAAAAAGAAAAGGTTCAGGTCTATGCTGCTAAACCTGAGAGTTTAGTTGTTTCAAAAACCGAAACTAAACACAAACAACTTGAGGGGATGGGACTTGTATTTAGCGTTCTCACTTTTATCGCTATTGCAGTAGGATCAGTAATTGAGATTGTTCCAACGTTATCCCTTCATAAATATATAGACCCAGTGAAGGTCACAGATCCATATTCTGCTTTAGAACTTGCTGGTCGAGATATTTATATTAAAGAAGGATGTTACGTTTGCCACTCCCAAATGATTAGAAAGCTTCCTGCTGAAGTATTAAGATATGGTGATGCTTCTACGATTGAAGAATCTATGTGGGATCGTCCATTTCAATGGGGATCAAAGAGAACAGGTCCTGATTTATCTCGCCTTGGTAAAAAGTATCCTGATCTTTGGCACTATCGACACATGATAGATCCTAGAGCTGTGACTCCAGGATCCATTATGCCAGCTTACCCTTGGCTTGCAGAAAAGAAAGTGGACTTCTTGCACCTACGAAAGAAACTTTCAGTTATGCATACTTTGGGAGTGCCCTATACATCAGAGCAGCTTGCAAGAGCAGATTTAGATGCCGAAGCAGATGCAAAAGTTATTGCAAAAGGGTTAAAAGAAAGCGGAATAGAAGGCGACAAGCTCGAGCAAAAAGAGATTGTAGCACTCATTGCTTATCTTCAAGCCCTTGGTCAGAAAGCTAAAGCTGAGGAGGGTGCAGAATGAAACAAGAAGGATTAGCATATTTTACTGATACTTGGCTGACATTAGTTGGCCTCATAATATTCTTTGTATTTTTTGTAAGCCTTATTATCAAAGTCTACAGAATTAAAAATGAATACTACGAAGTGATGTCCAACATGCCATTAGAGGATGCCCATGAGCGAGAGTAAAGATAACAAAGAAGTTAAAGACGCAAAAATTTTAGATCAACACTATGATGGTATTATTGAGCACGATCACCCGCTTCCAAACTGGTGGGTTGCGACCTTTATTATTACGATTATTTTTTCTGTATTCTATTATGGCTACTATGAAATGTTTGACGGCCCTTCGACTGATCAGGAACTTTCAGAAAAGCTTGCCATCATCCAAGAAAAGAGTTCGCAATCTGGTTCCGATGAAGTCCTTACAAATATTGATGAGCTCGTCAAGGATGCATCAATCATTCCTTTGGGACAAAAAGTCTACGCTGAAAAGTGTTTTATGTGTCATGGGGATAAGGGGCAGGGTTTGATTGGCCCGAACACGACCGATGACTTTTGGATTCACGGTAACAAACCAAAAGATATCTTGTACGTGATACAAAAGGGTGTCCCAGATAAAGGAATGGTACCATGGGAAGCAGTTCTTTCGGTAGAAGAGCAGATTGCGACAGTGGCATATATTCTGTCTCTTCATGGAACCAATCCTCCGGGAGCAAAGGCCGCCGAGGGAATTGAATACAAAGACTGAAAATAACAAGGATAAGACATGTCATTAGGTGATGAGAGACTTTCGACTACGGATAAAAAGGGAAATAGAATTTTTCTATATCCTGCCGAGGTAAAAGGTTTTTTCAGAAAATACCGCGACAAAGTGCAAGCTGTCTTAATTTTATTTTTTTTGATTCTGCCTTGGCTCAAGTGGAATGGAGTTCAGCTTTTTTTACTCGATATACCGAACAGAACATTCCATTTATTTGGAATTTTGTTTAAGTCTCATGATGCTCCTTTAATTTTTTTAGTGTTAGCGGTCGGCACAATTGGCTTGGGTTTTGTCACAGCGGTATTTGGCCGTGTTTGGTGTGGGTGGGCCTGCCCGCAAACAGTTTTTATTGATGGAGTTTATCGTAGGATTGAAATGTGGGTTCAGGGTGATTATTTAAAGCGAAGAAAGCTTGCGAAGGAACCTTGGCATTTTCAGAAGCTACTCAAAATTTCTTTTACCTGGTTTTTGTATTTTATAGTCTCTACCATTATCGCACATTCTTTTGTGGCCTACTTTGTAGGTTCGGACAAATTGTTATCAATGATAATGGGAACTCCACAGGAAAATTGGTCGGCCTTTCTCATTGTTATGGGAATGACTTTGGTGCTGCTATTTAATTTTGGCTGGTTCAGAGAGCAGTTTTGTATTATCGCCTGTCCTTATGGTCGCATTCAGTCCGTCTTGATGGACAAGCAGTCAATGTCTGTGATGTACGATTACAACCGAGGTGAGCCTCGTAAAGAATCTCATGTTCCCAAAGAACTACAGGGCGATTGTGTCAATTGTAGAAGATGTGTTGAAGTTTGTCCGACGGGAATTGATATTCGGCGTGGGATACAAATGGAATGCATCGGGTGCACCGCTTGTATTGATGCGTGCGACGATATTATGGCAAAGGTTGATAAGCCTTTGGGGCTAATTCGATATAGCTCGGAATTTGAAATAGAAAATAAAATTTCAGTTGCACCTAAAAATCGAATTTTCCGTCCGAGGGTAATTGCCTATTTTGCCGTAATCGTTGCAATGAGTGGTCTGCTTTTTTACCTCGTTGGTATTAGAGACCCGATTAAAATAAGTGTGTTGAAAGCAAAAGACGCCCTGTATTCAGTAATAAAGGAAGGTCAGAGTGATTTTGTCTTAAATCATTTCAAGCTTCATATACACAACCAAAGCTCAAAAGAAATGACCGTGAATGTAAGCTCTGATTTAACGTTAGTCCTCCCACAAAATGACATATTACTGAGACCAAATAAGAGCCAGGAAATTCATTTCTTTGTTAAGTTCCCTCTCGGGCAATCCAAAGAGCTTCGTGGAAGTTTTAAAAGGAATCTCAATATTGCAGTTAAGCAAGGAGACAAAGAACTAAGCTTTGAAAAGGAATTAACGCTTGTTGGACCTTTCTAGTGTATTTAACGAAATTAAACTTTACTGGGGACTCCTAGCGGTTCCAGTGTTGGGAATTCTTGTGAGTTCTCACTGTGTGATTCTAGGAGTTTTTGCATTATTCACCATTAAAAGAGGTTGCTCTCATCGCCTTACAAAAAATAGAGTGATATTTTTAGCTTTGAGTTTGGTCTTTACGCTCATCTTAATGAGTCACTCTTATGACAATATCAAAGGGCCCTTGAGTAGCCCCTCAATATTATGTATTCCCTTCAGAAATTAAATGGAGAAACTAAAACTGCATTGGCTTAACATCAGAAGCCACTTTAATTTTTCCAGCAGTCGCTTTCACAACTTGGTCGACTGTTAAATCCGGTGCAAATTCTCTTAAGAGAAAACCATCAGGCGTTACATCTAGAACCCCATAATCGCTTACGATTTGATGAATACATCTTAAGCCTGTGAAGGGGAGCGTGCATTTTTTAACGAGTTTCATATCGCCAGATTTATCTACGTGTTGCATAGCCACGATCACGCGTTTTGCGCCAGCAACGAGATCCATTGCTCCGCCCATTCCCTTAACCATTTTTCCAGGGATCATCCAGTTTGCAATATTACCTTCTTCATCGACTTGCATTGCGCCCAATACAGTTAAATCAACATGTCCGCCTCGAATCATGGCAAAGCTATCGGCACTTGAAAAAAAACTCGCTCCAGGAACTGTTGTAATCGTCTGTTTACCAGCATTAATAAGATCGGCATCAATTTCATTTTCGCGAGGAAAAGGACCCATTCCTAATAATCCATTTTCGCTTTGAAGATAAACTGTCATGCCCTCTGGGATATAATTGGCAACAAGAGTGGGAATTCCAATTCCAAGATTGACGACAAAACCGTCTTTAACTTCTTTTGAAATTCTCTGTGCAATTTGTTCTTTTGTTAATGGCATTTCTTGCTCCCGATTTTTGGCCTTTCTTTCTTAACTCTATCACCGCAACTTATGGCCAACATTATTCGGTGATGTGAGATTCATTCTTTAGTTTCGAACTGTGCGTTGTTCGATACGCTTCTCGTATGAAGGTCCTTGGATAATTCGTTGAACGTATACTCCGGGAGTGTGAATTTGATCTGGATCAAGCTCTCCGACTTCAACTAATTCTTCTACCTCGGCAATCGTGATCTTCCCGGCAGTTGCAATCATGGGATTAAAGTTTCTTGCGGTCTTTCTAAAAACTAAATTTCCGAACTTATCGCCCTTCCAGGCTTTAACCAATGCAAAATCACCAGTGATTCCTTTTTCAAGGATATAGGGGCGACCATTGAATTCGCGTGATTCCTTGCCTTCCGCGATCAATGTGCCCACTCCAGTCGGTGTATAGAAAGCGGGAATGCCAGCTCCACCAGCTCTGAGTCTTTCGGCAAGAGTTCCCTGAGGAGCGAATTCAAGCTCGAGCTCTCCACCAAGATATTGCTTTTCAAAAGTTTTGTTTTCGCCTACGTAACTTGAAATCATTTTTTTGATTTGCCTAGTTTGCAAGAGTAAACCCAAGCCAAAATCATCAACACCTGCATTGTTTGAGACGCAGGTTAGGTTTTTTGCACCAGTATCTCGTAGAGCTACGATCAGGTTTTCTGGAATTCCACAAAGACCGAAGCCACCAACAAGAATTGTCATTCCGTCTTTAACGCCTTCGAGTGCTGACTTTGCATCTTTAAAAACTTTTGAAGCCATTGTCTTTATCCTTAAATTCTTTCAACGACAAGTGCAGCACCTTCACCACCACCAATACAAAGTGTTGCTAAGCCGCGCTTTAAATTATTCTTTTCAAGTGAATGGAGAAGAGTAGTTAATACTCTTGCGCCACTTGCACCAATAGGATGGCCAAGAGCAATTGCACCACCATTAATATTTACTCTCTTATGATCCAAGCTAAACTCTTTCATCGCTGCCATAGTTACAAGAGCAAATGCTTCGTTAATTTCCCAAAGATCGATATCCGAAGATTTTAATCCAGCTTTTGAAAGTGCTTTTTTGATTGCGCCAGCTGGAGCGGTCGTAAACCATTTGGGATCTTGTGCAAAAGAGGCGTAAGATACAACTTTAGCAATTGGTTTTAGGTTATTAGATTTTGCATAGTCACCGGATGAAACGACCACGGCTGCCGCACCATCATTTATTTTAGAAGCGTTTGCCGCAGTGATTGTTCCTGCTTTATCGAATGCAGGTCGAAGTCCTGCCATCTTGTCAAATTTTGCTTTTCCAGGTTCTTCATCAGAGTCGACCAGAACTGTCTGCTTTCCGGCTTGGACTTCGAGTCCAACGATTTCATTTTTAAAGTTTCCCGCAGCTTGAGCGGCTTGTGCGCGCTTATAGCTTTCGACAGCAAATTCATCTTGAGATTCACGGGTGATATTGAATTCTTTTGCGCAAATTTCACCGCAATTACCCATATGGATATTGTTATAAGGATCCCACAGTCCATCTTTAATCATGGAATCAGTGAGTTGAGACGGGCCCATTCTATAACCGTTACGAACATTTTCTAAAAGGTGAGGAGCCAAGGACATATTCTCCTGTCCTCCGGCTACGATAAGATCAGCATTGCCTGAGCGGATAGAGTCACTTGCAAGCATAACTGCTTTTAAACCAGATCCGCACACTTTATTGATCGTTAAACATTCTACGGATTGAGGAAGTCCAGCATAGATCGATGCCTGTCTTGCTGGAGCTTGCCCAACTCCTGCTGTTAAAACGTTACCCATGATGCATTCTTGGACTTGATCGCCTTTAACTTGAGCAACTTCTAGAGCTTTTTTAATTGCTGCAGCTCCAAGCTTTGGAGCGGGAACTGAAGATAAACTCCCCATAAACGATCCAATGGCAGTACGTTGTGCCGATAGAATTACAACTTCCTTCATATAAACCTCCGATATCCATACAAATTAACTACGCTTGGTTACGGGAGCAAGTAAGATTTATCTATGACACAGCCAGAAAAGGGTTGTGTGCGTTATAAATGAGAATGAAAATAATAGGGAAGATAACAAAGGATATTTCATGAAATTTCTGTTTTTAAGTGTGTTATTTGTTTCTCTCCAGAGCTTCGCGCAAAAATCACAAAACGTGATGACCTTTGAAAATATCAAAAATACCCAGATTGATGTTCAATGTTTGAATATCGATTTAAAAGTCATTCACGATGCAACAACTCCACACATGAAAATAGGAACGCAAGTGTTTGATGGTCAAAAGGCCTCTACGGATGCGGATTGGTCGATATCGGTTCAAAAAGATCCTATCAAAGAAATGATCAAGGTTCAGTGTCATTATCCTTCAAAAGTTCTTGTTGAAAAGAAACTGGAATCACAATTTAGGTATTACATCATTTTGCGAGGACCATCGACGGAGCTGAATGTGAATGCGAGACTTGGAAAAGTCTCTTTGTCTGGTTGGAAACAACCTTCTCACATTGTTATTGAAGAAGGCTCCATTTCTACAGAAGCCACAAGTGCGCCTATGAAGCTCAACGTAGTGAAGGGATCTGTTGAAGTTAAAAAGCATAATGGGCGTTTAAATTTAGATTCCTTTGAAGGTAAGCTGAATATTAGTGATGTCGAGGGGAATACACACATTACGAACTTTGCAGGATCGACAACCTTAAAGTCAGTGAACGGTGATGTGAGTCTAAATTCGAGATCGGGAGCGGCGACGGTCGTAGATTCCGGTGGCTCATTAAAGTTTGATGCAGATCAGGGCAAACTTGATCTGCAATCTTTCAAAGGATCTATTGAAGGAGTCTCTGATCAAGCTCAGATCACAGCAAAGCTAGTAAATCCCGCCAGATTTAGAGCAAAAATAAAGAACGCAGTAATTCGATTGTCAGTGCCATCTTCAAGTGGAGCGCAAGTTTACTTTGCCCTTTCTGAGGGACAGTTTCAAGGGCCGACCTACCTTAACAAAGATGAATACGGGTCGACTAAGACCCTAAAGGGAACTTTAAGAGGAAGTGAGTCGGGCCGCCTCTCCGTCACCGGTGAAGCGGGTCGAGTTAACTTATCTACTTTTTAAGGGTTTGAAGTTTTTAGTGCTTTTAGAAATAGGGTGTTGACAGTAT
>JAEYZS010000304.1 GCA_023427925.1 Pseudomonadota bacterium
TTCGTTCCAACTATCCTGACGATGCATCTTTTAGAGAAGCCCTTGGTACTTCCCAAAAAACATTAACGGAATGGGAAGAAGAAATCAAAAATAAGCTTCTCCAAAAAAAAGTTTTTCTGTCTCTAGCATCTAAAACCTCTGAGCCTACTCCAGAGGAGCTCCGGTCCTACTATAATGCTAACAAAGATACTTTCAGAGAAAAGGCCCAAGTTCGAATCCGACAGATTGTTTTCGATAATGAAGACGCGGCCAATAGGCTTTATCACAGCATTACGCCATCAACTTCTCTCGCTGATCTAGCTAAACAGTATTCTGTGGCTCCTGAGGCAAAAAATGGTGGAGATGTAGGCTGGGTAGAACAAGGTACTCTTGATATTTTTGATAAGGCCTTCAATATGAGAGTCGGCCAAAGAAGCGGTGTTGTTAAAAGCCCGTATGGTTTTCATATTTTTGAAGTGACTGGCAAAAGATCTGAGCAGGTTTTGAGTTTTGATGACGTAAAAGATCGAATTCATAGATCCTTAAAGGGAAACAAAGAGCAGGCCATTTATACGGCTTGGCTCGAAGAGCAATTAAAAATTTCAAAAGTCTATAAAAACAACGAGGCTATAAAATCCATTCAAGTAAAGCCTTTGGGAGAGTAGAATGAGAATACTAGTATTATTGATTTGTATAATGTTTACTTACGCTTCTCAAGCCGAAGTTGTTGATAGGATTATTGCTATTGTAAATGATGAAATTTTAACTCAACAAGATATCGAAAATTATAAAAGGCAGCTGCAAAAGGGTAAATTCATCGACGATCTTATTATTTCGGATAAAAATAAGCTTTTAAAGGATAGAAACGCTCTTATAGATCATATGATCAATGAAAAGATTATTGATTCGGAAGTTAAAAGGCAAGATTTGTCAGTAACGGTTGAGAAGGTTGATCAAGAAATCAAAAAAGTCGCTGGCGGAAACCGAATGTCTGTCGCGCAGCTTACTCAAGAATTAAAGAAGGAAGGTATTTCGTTTTCGGAATATCAGCACTTCATTAAGCAAAGATTAGAACGACAAGCACTTATCCAAAAAACAATTTCTTCGAAAATTAAAATCACCGATGATGAAATTCAAAACTATTATATGAATAATTTTAAAGGTAGCAGTGTGACAAGTTACGAGTACTCCATTGCGCACATTCTCTTCTTGCCAAAAGGTGGCGATGTTAAAGCTGCTCAAAAACGTGGGGAGTCTGTATTGGAGCGTCTTAATAAGGGAGAATCCTTTGAGACTCTTGCTGCTCAAAATAGCGAAGATCCAAATTTTTCTAACGGTGGGTTCTTGGGTAATTTTAAAAGCGGAGAGTTTTTAAAAGAGCTTGAGAATGCTGTTGTAAATCTTAACCCGGGATCTACGTCGAACCTAGTTGCTTCTAAATTTGGATATCATATTGTAAAGCTCCTCTCTAAGAAGATTGTAAAGGACCCGGCTTTTGAGGCGAGAAAGAAAGAAATTCAAAATATATTGTACGAACGTGCGTTTGCTCAGCAGTTTAAGTTTTGGATTGAGGAACGAAAGCAAAGCTCTTTCATAAAGATCAATTAATACAGTTATGAAAAAAATCCTGATTACAACTGGAGACCCCGATGGGATTGGGTTTGAAGTCTCGGCAAAAGCATTGAGTAAGATTGGTCCTAAAAAGGGATTTCAATTTCTGTACTTTAAAAATCCTTTGAGTGAAAAAAAATATCTTTCTCTGGTTAAAAAGAAATTTAAAATAAAAACATTTTCTTCACTTGCAAGCGCTCTGAACGAACCTTGTGATTTTAAGACTATATTTCAAATCGACGATGCAAGAAATCCTGCACTCTGTTTTGAAGAAGCGGTTTCATTCGCAAAAGATCGCACTCTTGAGGCAATAGTCACAGCACCACTTTCGAAAGAATTGATCCACGAATCCGGGCTGAGTGATCGAGGCCACACCGATATCATGAGGCGAGTTTTAAAAATGGAAAAGAATATTTACATGGCCTTTATCGGAAAGCTCTTTTCTATTATTTTGGTCTCTGACCATGTTTCTATTCGTGACGTGCCTTCTAAAGTTTCTAAAGATCTTCTCCTTGATATTTTCTCAAGTGCTGATGCCTTTTTAAAGAGTCTTAATCTGCCGAAAGCTAAGCAAAAAATTGGAGTGTTGGGGTTAAATCCACACGCAGGAGAAATAAAAAATCTTGGCCATGAAGATAAAGAAATCATTGGGCCGGCTATCGCCACCGCTCAGAAAAGCAAGTTTCCCGTGTATGGCCCGTTAGTTCCGGACGTCGCCTTTCAAGATTCTCACTATCAAAAGTATGGCCTCTTTATTGCCATGTATCATGACCAGGGACTTATTCCTTTTAAAATATTACACAAAAAATTGCACGGTGTACAAATTTCCATAAATACTCCATTTGTTCGCACTAGTGTTGATCACGGTACTGCAAAAGATATTTTCGGAAAGAACAAAGCAGATCCGTCGTCTATGATTAACGCTATCCAAACTGCTCTAAAACTAGTATAATAATCCATTCTTTTGATCGATTTTAGAGGAGCTCTATATGGTTATGAATCCTGTTGTTTTTAGAGAGTATGATGTTCGAGGCGTTGTTGGAGAACACTTTGACGAGGACTTTGCGTACACTCTGGGTCGCGCGTACGCCTCGTTACATTTTAGTGTAATGAAAAATCCCTCTCCGACTATTGCCTTGGGACAAGATGCAAGACTATCTAGTCCCAAGCTTGTGGAAGCACTATCTCGCGGTTTAAAGGATTCAGGATTTAATGTTAAGTTGCTTGGGCTTGTGACAAGTCCAATGACATATTTCGCAACCTTTTTCTACAAAGATATCGACGGTGGAATCATGGTCACAGGCAGCCACAATCCTCCTGAATATAACGGTTTTAAAATTTCAATCGGGAAAAATACAATTTACGGCGAAGATATTCAAAAGCTTTTAACAATTATCAAAGATGAGAATTATCTTACTGGATCCGGTAAAATTGAAAATTTTGATATTTTCCCTGACTATATTGAAAGATATAAAAAAGAATTCGGTGACCTTTCTGGTGTAGATGTTGTCTTAGATTGTGGAAATGGAGCCGCAGGAATCGTAGCTCGTAAGCTTTACGAAGCTTGCAACGTCAAGCCCACTATTCTCTTTGAAAAGCCTGATGGAACGTTCCCCAATCACTATCCAGATCCGACTGTAGAAAAAAATCTTGTGGACCTTAAAAAGGAAGTCGCTTCAAAAAAAGCTGCTGTTGGAATTGGTTTTGACGGTGATGCCGATCGTATTGGGGTTGTGGATGAAAACGGCAGAATGATTTTGGGAGATGAGCTTATGGTTCTAATCAGTAGATCCGTTTTAGCTGCTAATCCTGGAAGCAATATTGTAGGTGACGTCAAATGCTCTCACCGACTTTATGATGATGTGCAAAAACATGGTGGCCGTCCGGTTATGTGGAAGACTGGCCATAGCTTGATTAAGCAGAAAATCAAAGAAGAAAATGCGCCTTTTGGCGGAGAGCTGAGTGGTCACATTTTCTTTAATGATAGAAATTATGGTTACGATGATGCTCCGTATGCGGGATTACGAGTTATTGAAATTCTAAAAAAGACTGGAAAGAAATTTTCAGAACTTATTAGTGATTTACCTGCCGCTCATTTTACTCCTGAAATTAGAATTGATACCACGGAAGTAAAAAAGCATCTCATCGTAAATACGATTAAAGAAAAATATTTAAAAACTCCAGACGCAAAGGTAATGACAATAGATGGGATTAGAGTCCAGTTTAAAGACTCTTGGTTCCTGGCCCGCGCTTCAAATACTCAGCCCGTAGTGGTTCTTCGTTTTGAAGCAACGACAACAAAGCGTCTCGAAAGCTTAAAAGAAGAAATCGAACAAATTGTAAATCCTCTTTTATAGTATTCAAACGCTGATTTTATATAAATGGTGCTTATATGACGGAACAAAAAGATGGAATTCAAATCAAAGGCGCCCGCGAACACAACCTTAAGAATATCGATCTTTTCATTCCAAGAAACCAGCTTACTGTAATAACAGGGATTAGCGGAAGTGGGAAATCCACCATTGCCTTTGACACCATCTATGCCGAAGGCCAAAGAAGGTATGTCGAAGGGCTATCGACCTACGCAAGACAATTTTTAGAGCAGTTAAAAAAACCTGACCTCGATTCAATTACAGGGTTATCTCCGACGATTTCTATTGAGCAAAAAACGACAGTGGCCTCTCCTCGATCAACCGTTGGAACAATTACTGAAATATATGATTATTTCCGTTTACTTTTTAGCCGAATTGGAAAACCCGTCTGCCCAGATCATGATGTCGAACTTAAAAAACTTGATATCGAAAAACTCGTCGATGATTTGTTAGCTCTTAAGGATGGAACAAAAATTCACATTTTAGCTCCAGTCGTCAGAAATAAAAAAGGTGAGTTTCAAAAGGATATTGATGGCTGGCTGAAAAAGGGGTTTGTAAGGGCTAAAATTGACGGGGAATATTGCGAACTAGAAAAGCCACCTAAGCTTTTAAAAACAAAAACACACAATATTGAACTGGTGATTGATCGTCTTATTATTAAAAGCGACATTCGCACGCGACTCGTAGAAAGCTTAAATGTAGCTTTAAAACTTTCTAAAGGCGTCGTTGGTATAGAAAATCTCACAGCAGAAACATATAGTATTTATTCAAAAGACG
>JAEYZS010000003.1 GCA_023427925.1 Pseudomonadota bacterium
GCTTTAATGTCTTATCAAGTGATTGCAAGAAAATACCGCCCACAATCCTTCCAAGATCTGGTGGGTCAGGATCATATAAGCCAAACTTTGATCAACGCATTGAAAGCCGATCGCTTTCCCCATGCCCTTTTATTTTCTGGAACTCGTGGCGTAGGCAAAACTTCTTCGGCCCGCGTCCTTGCAAAAACACTCCTTTGTCCAAACACAAAAGATTTCAGACCCTGCAACGATTGCACAGCTTGCGCAGACATCACAAACGGTTCGCACATGGATGTGATTGAAATCGATGGAGCTTCTAATAATGGTGTCGATTCCATTCGCGAACTCCGCGACACAGTTGGATACATGCCATCGAGTGGTAAATTTAAAGTCTATATTATAGATGAAGTTCACATGCTTTCGACGAGTGCGTTTAATGCGCTCTTAAAAACTCTAGAAGAACCGCCCGGCCATGTGATCTTTATCATGGCAACTACTGAGCCACAAAAAATTCCAATCACGATTTTATCTCGATGCCAGCGCTTTGACTTTAGAAGAATTTCTACAAGACTCATTCAAAATCATTTGGAAAAAATCTGCAAAACTGAAAATGTAACTTACGATCAAGAAGCTCTTTGGACATTGGCAAGGCTTGCCGATGGCTCAATGAGAGATTCACTCAGCTTACTTGATCAAGTGATCAATTTCACTAATGCTCAAGTGACTCTCGAAAAAGTAACAGATGTTCTAGGCGTGACAGATAGAAGCTTATTGGCCGAAACTCTAAAATCACTTATTCACCGTGATTTACCTAGCATAGTAACAACAATCGAAAAAATATTTTCCGCCGGGTACGATCCAGTCGTATTTAGCCAAAACTTGCTTGAAGAGATCAGACATCTACTTTTTGTCAAAGTGGCAAACAAACCGACTGAGCTTTTAGATTTATCCGACGGCGAAATCGAGGCTTTAAAATCTCTCTCTACTTCAGTTACACAAGAGGATCTCCATTTGCTTTTTGATATGTGTTTAAAAGGCACTCAAGACCTCGTTCGCGCGCAGAGTCCACGCATAGTTTTGGAAATGCTTCTTATGAGAATGGCTCAGGCACCGCGCATAGAAGATATCGAAAATTTTATTTCAGGAACCGGAACATCAACCGCTCCAATCACTCGTACTTCTTCAACAAGAGTAGATCATAAGCCCGTCGATGCTAAAACTGCAATCGAAGAGGCCTTGAAAGCAACTGATGCTCCTGCAAAAGCACAGCCTGTTGAAGTTAAAGTGACTGCTTCTGCCCCTGCAGGAGCAACTTTAGATCGGTCCATTCCTTTTGATAGAAAGAAAACTTTAACCGAAAATTGGTTAACGTTTATTCAGGCAGCAAAGAAAATCTCACCGCCCGTAGGAACTCAGCTAGAGCACTCTGCCCTTATCGCACTTGAAGATAATAAAATGGTTCTTAGCGTTTCTGAAAGTGAACCGTTTTTCTTTGATCAACTCAAAGATCCCAAGCAAGTGGCCAAGGTCAAAGATCTAGTGCAAAGGGTATGGTCTTTAGATGTCGTCGTAACGGTGCAGACTCATTCTGCTGATAGCGCCCTTTCACCACGCGCAGTCTCGGAAGAAATAGAAATGACGACAGCCCAGAAGACTCGCCAACAAATTGAAAATCATCCTGTGATTCAAAATCTTCAAAAAACTTTTAAAGGTAAAATACAAACCATCACTGACTTAAAATAAGGAGCAACTCATGAAAAACTTCCCAGGCGGAATGCAAAGTTTTATGCGTCAAGTTCAACAAATGCAGAACAAAGCAGAAAAAGTTCAAAATGAACTTAAAGAGCGAGAGTTTGACGGCACAGCTGGTGGCGGAGCTGTAAAGGTTAAGGCCAATGGCGCTTATCAACTTACTTCTGTTGTCATTGACCCTGCAGTTTTTAAAGACGGTGACGCCGAAATGCTACAAGATCTCGTAATCACTGCTGCAAATGATGCTTTGAAAAATGCGAACAAAACAACTGAAGAGGAAATGTCTAAACTTACTGGTGGCATGAAAATCCCAGGCATGTTTTAATCAAAAATAATGACTGAACTTAAATCTCTGCAAAGACTCATCATTGAATTTTCTAAATTGCCGGGCATCGGTGAAAAGACAGCCCAAAGACTCGCCTATTTTGTCCTTAAAAAAGGAGAGTCTTTTTCGCAGCCCTTCACTGAAGCCATTCAAGATGTGGAACAGCAAATTCACACCTGTGAAAAGTGCTTTAGCTTTACAGAGAATGAAGCTCATTGCGACATTTGTCTCAACGAAAAAAGAGACACTTCAAGGATTTGTGTCGTGGAAGAGCCTTTTGACATTATGAAAATTGAATCTTCTCAGGTTTTCCATGGGCAATATCATGTTTTGCACGGAACCATCGCGCCTCTTGAGGGAGTACAGCCCGAGCATTTAAAAATTAAAGAGCTCATGGACCGTATCGATAATTCCTCAGGTCAGGTCCAAGAGGTCATTCTAGCCTTGGACGCAGATATCGAGGGCGACACCACCGCACTTTATCTCACCAAACTTCTTCATTCTCGCAACATTAAGGCCACCCGCCTTGCTTATGGAGTTCCATTTGGATCAGATATTGATTATATTGATAAAAGAACCTTGGGTAAGGCTATCGAAAATCGGGTGGAGCTATAGCGAATGTCTTTTATCAACAAGAATGCTAAAGAAATTCATTGTAAGATTGTTTTTTATGGTCCTTCTTTAGGTGGAAAAACAACAAACATTCAATGGATATATCAGAAGACTGCTACAGATCAAAAATCTAAACTCATTGCTTTAAACACAAACAACGAAAGAACTTTGTTTTTTGACTTTTTACCGCTCAATGTGGGTGATATTCGAGGGTACAAGACCAGGTTCCACCTTTATACTGTTCCGGGGCAGGTTGTTTACGATGCTTCAAGAAAGCTTATATTAAAAGGGTTAGATGGCGTGGTTTTCGTCGCCGACTCCCAAAGAGAGCGTATGGACGAAAACATCGAGTCTTTTAAGAACCTTCAAATCAACCTCAAACAACAAGGGTACGATATTGAAAAAGTTCCACTTGTCATTCAGTACAATAAGAGGGATCTTCCTAATGCAGTACCCGTTCAGGAGCTAAGACTTGCACTCAACCAATACAATTCTCCTGACTTTGAAGCTGTTGCCTCTGAGGGTGAGGGTGTCGAAGAAACATTTAAGACCATCGCAAAAAAGATCATCACCATTCTCAAGGGTAACGAAGTTTAAAAAGAGATTGCCAATTGGAACGGCTACAACTTGATCATTCTAAGTCTTATGCATCTATTGACGACTACCGCTGCTGATAATAGGAAAGAAGAATGTTAGACATTAGAGATGAAATATTAAAATTAAAAAAAGAAAAAGATGCTTTAATTCTTGCCCACTTCTATGAAGACGGCGAAATTCAAGAAATCGCAGATCACGTTGGAGATAGCTATTTTCTTGCAGAAACTGGGATGAAAAGTAGCAACAAAGTTATTCTTCTTGCTGGTGTAGTCTTTATGGGTGAAAGCGTAAAAATACTTTCTCCAGACAAAAAAGTCTTGGTACCTGATCTCAAAGCAGGCTGCTCACTTGTAACCACCTCCCCTTTTGCAAAATACAAAGCATGGAAAGAAGATCATCCAAACTCTGTGGTGATGACTTATATTAATTCGAGTGCAGAAGTAAAATCCATTTCTGATGTTATCTGTACTTCCTCAAACGCAGAGAAAATTCTAAATTCGATTCCAAGGGAAAAAACCATATTATTTGGCCCTGATAAAAATCTGGGAGCCTGGTTATCCAAGAAATTCGATAGACCAATGGAATTTTGGGATGGGACTTGTGAAGTCCACGTGCTTTTTACAGCGCAAGAGCTGTATAAATTAAAAACTGAAAATCCAGAGGCAGTAGTTATTGCCCACCCTGAATGTAACCCCGATGTCCTTGAACACGCAGATGTGATTGGTTCGACGTCACGACTATTGAAAGAAGTTGAAACCAATCCCGCAAAGAAGTTCATAGTAGCAACCGAAGATGGAATCTTCCATCAGATGAAAAAATTGCGTCCAGAAGTTGAACTTATACAGGCCCCAACAGGAACTCATTGTGCTTGTAATCAATGTCCTTATATGAAACTCAATACATTGGAAAAAATTCGAAACAGTCTTGCAACATTATCACCTGAAATAAAACTTGATCCCTCAATTGTTGAAAAAGCAAGGATCCCGCTCCAGCGCATGGTGGATATTACCCAAGGAAAATCAGTATCTTGGAATTAACCTCGCGCTCCTTTAAAAAATGTTTATCAATTTAAGATAGTCTCTTAACTTTGGTCCAGCCCAACCGATAAGTCATTATACCTAGTGAGGTTGGTAATGATAAAATCAGCGAAAATGAAGGATCCGGGAAGAGTTGCTAAGAGAAAACAAGTTGGGTCAATTCCCATATCAAACTTAACCACGCTTTCTTATTTCGAATCCATTGCTAGATTTGGGCACCTTATTGACGCTTCCTCAACTGGTTTTTTATTACAAATAGATCGTGAAGACTTAATTCCAAAAGGACTTCGACAAAACCTTTCTCTTGAATCCATCGAAGGCGAGCCCATTGTCCTAATGATCAATCCAATGCAGTTAGAGATCAATGGACACATTGCAAGAACTCGTTACATTGGGAAAGGGCAATTTGAAATCGCTATCGATTTCTCTCAAGACGCTCCTGAATACTGGAGAGAATGCCTTTTTGATCTTCTGCCAAGCTCGGTTGTATCTGAAGAAGAAGAATGATATAAAATCTCTTTAATGGGAGAGCTAAAAATATAATGACCTCCCTCGGAGGTTGTGTGTCTGTTCAAAAAGAATTTCTCGAACTCTTATCTATTCCCCACAAAAATCGTGATGAAAAATGGGAAGAAACCTTTCTACAGAAACTTCCTGATATTAATGTGACCTTGATGGCTCAAGCTCCTCAATCGGGGCCCGATCACTTTCCGTATATGTTTATCGAAGTCAAAGAAGACAGTACTGAGCCTGCCATCAAACTTTTAAAATGGATTTCAGAAAATGGTATTGGGCTTGCTGTTAATCCGACTAAGAACTATCCAGACTTTGTCCTTACTTATGGAATGGTTTGGAATTACTTCCGCTCTGGAAAATTTCTAGATAATCCCGTTCAAAAACAAGAACCTCACGTTCACGGTCCAAACTGTAATCATGATCATAACCAAGGTGAACAAAAATCGATTCCAGAAGGAACCCAGTTTTTCGTGGGTGAACCCAGTGAAGGCTACCTACCTACGCCGATCCGGAATATCCTAAAAGAATTTTTAAAGCAGCAAGGAGTTATGCTACCGAAAGTCATTATGATTTCTCCAGATCAAGTAAATTTTGATCTCGCGTTCTCAGTTGAATCTTTTGGAAGCCCAAAGCCCGAAGAACATGAGGGAATTTTACAAGCTTTGTCATGGTTTCTACCGGCCCACTATAGCCTTGCATTTGTTTCAGAACAGGGTTTACCTTTTGTAGAGTTATGAAGTTATTCCCGTTATTATTAATTCTATTTACCCAAGTCTCACTTGCACAAAATCTTGTGGGTTACACTTTTTTAAGTGGCTCCAAGCAAACTCCTTTTCAATTGGCTCTATATCCATTTACCACCGACGGATGCTCTCGATATCAAGAGGGTCCCCAAGTAGACCCGACAAGGTGGGAGCACTGTTGCGTTTCACACGACGTTGCTTACTGGTTAGGTGGAACTGAAGATGAACGCTTAAATGCAGATATTGAACTTAGAGAGTGCGTTGCAGCCTCCGGTCACCGCACTCAAGCCCAGATAATGTACGCTGGTACTCGTCTCGGTGGTGGGCCATTACGACATACCACATATCGATGGGGATACGGTTGGAACCGAGTTCGCGATTATCATGAACTCACCGAACAAGAAAAAGAAATGGCCTTCTCAATGTATGGGGAGAACTTAGTTGACCTTAAAAACGCTATTGATAATCGACAATACAAAATCGAAGTTCCTCAAAGCTACAAATTCGAATCACCGTTTGAGTATACTTTTTGTGAGGAATCAATCATAAACCACCTGACTCCGCTTTTATCTCAACCGACGACAGTTGTCAGTCAGGCATTGTCCAATGGTGGCGGAGGTGTGCCTTTTTCAATAAAATTGCAATTGGACTTATGCGAAGCTCCGCTGCTCTTTGTATTTTCGAAAAATACATCTTTATCGACCTGCAAAAAAGACTACGCTGAATCCGACCGTTACAACAAGATCACACGAGTGGACATTCCTTCAAGTTGTAAAGAAAAACTTAAAATTCAAGAGTTACCATTCTCTTTTTGATCGGCTCTTTTTGATTTCGGATCGAATTTTTTTTTCTTTCACTCGCTTTTCCTTTTGAGATCTCGACGGTTTCGTAGGTTTTCTTTTTTTAGGAATAAATAGAGCTTTTTCAATAAGGATCTCAAGCTTCTGAAGACATCGCTTCTTATTCTTTTCTTGGTCTCGAAATTCTTCTGAACGAATAACGACTTCCCCGAGCTGATTGAGTTTTAATTTCTGTAATAGCCTCGCCTTTTGGTTCTCGTCAAATGCAATTGTTGCGTCCACGCTCCAGCGCAACACCGCTGCAGAGTTGGTTTTATTGACGTGTTGTCCGCCAGGGCCACCGCTTCTTGCAAATTCGAATTGAAATTCCGAATACGGAATCTTAGAGATCCACTTCATAACACTACTTTAATGGAATTAGAATTCCATTGCAAATTGTCCGTTGCCACCTTCCCATGATAAGTCGTCTATATCTAAAGTTGCGGCAAAGCGAAGATACGAACTGTCGTTCAGTCTTGCTGTCCAAAGAATATTTCCTCTATGATTATTGTGAAAGCCTCTGATGT
>JAEYZS010000018.1 GCA_023427925.1 Pseudomonadota bacterium
GTTGAAGTCTGGAAAGGTTGATATTGTAATCGGTACTCATCGGGTGTTAAGCAAGGATGTTCAGTTTAAGAACTTGGGTTTGCTCATTGTCGACGAGGAACACAAGTTTGGCGTTACTCACAAAGAGAAGATTAAAAAAATTAAGACAACAGTAGATACCATTGCTATGTCTGCTACTCCAATTCCAAGAACTCTTAATATGAGTCTTATGGGAGTTCGTGACTTGAGCCTAATTAATACCGCTCCTCAAGATCGGCTTCCTATTAGAACGTTCATTTGCAAATCCGAAGACTCCGTTATTAAAAAGGCAATTGAAAATGAAGTCCAAAGAGGTGGGCAAGTTTATTTCCTTCATAATAGAGTTCAAAGCATTGCCGACGTAGCTCAAAAGATCCAAGAGCTTGTTCCAGATGTTCGCCTTAAGTTTGCCCACGGTCAGATGAACGAAGACGAACTCGAAAAAACTATGATTTCATTTTTTAAGCAAGAGTTCGACGTCTTAGTAAGCACAACCATTATCGAATCGGGTATGGACGTGCCAAAAGCAAACACCATCATTATTGATCGTGCTGACACCCTCGGCCTTAGCCAGCTTTATCAACTTCGTGGACGAGTGGGAAGAAGTAATGAGCGCGCTTATTGTTATTTGGTGATACCAAAATCTGGAGCTATCGACCCTATCGCACAAGAGCGCCTTAAAGTTTTACAAGAAAATACAGAGCTGGGATCGGGCCTGCGAATTGCCCATCATGACTTAGAGCTTAGAGGCGCAGGGAATATTTTGGGTGAAGAGCAAGCGGGGCACGCAAATGCTGTCGGATACGAACTCTACCTTGAGTTGCTCGAACAAGCCCTAAAAGAAGCTCGCGGTGAAGATTCACAAAAGGATGATCTTGAACCTGAAATCAATTTAAGAATTCCTGCCTTGATCCCACATGACTACATCCCAGATATACGGACTAGGATGGGTTACTACAATGCTCTTGCGCGAATCGAAACTCCCGATGATTTGGATCGCTTTGAATATGATATGAACGATCAATTTGGAAAAGTTCCTGAACCCGTGATGAACCTGATGGGCATGATGCTTTTAAAAAAATCATGTAAAGAGCTTGCAATTCGTGACTTGAGCGCAGGAACAAAATCCATTTCTCTAGCCTTTACTGATTTTACACCGATTAAACCTGATGTGATGATCGAACTTGTTACGGGTCGACCAAAAAAATATTCGATTACTCCAGATAGTCGATTGATTGTTCAATTGAATGAAATTTCGTGGCCAAAAATCTTAGATGAGCTCAACAGCCTTAAAGAACATATTTGAACTTTAAAATTCCATTTTTAAACCGGCAGACAAATGAAAGGGCGCAGAGAAGTCTGCAAGAACTCCGCTCTGGTCAAAATCATCTTCGTACCCAATAATACCAGCATCTAAATATGTTTTTACTTCAATAAAAACATATGTATTCTCTATCCCCATCTCAAACGAAGATCTGTCTGCAGCGCGATCTAGCCAGTCCAACTGGAATAATAATCCGAGGGCTACAAAAAAATTATCCGAAGCCCCACTATATTCTAAGTCCGTCGATTCTTCGTACTCATTGTACATCATATAAGAATATCCAAATACTCCGTACGGAACGATGTAAGGTTCTTTAAATAGTGTATCCAAGTAAATTCCAAATTTTATGTGCGGAGCGATCAATTCAAAATCTGAAGTCGATGAACTGGTTGAATAATACGAACCTCCGAAACCAAGTGAAATTGCTCCCATTGAAAAGTTTCTCTTCATTTCCATGGAAATCGATGGCATCGGCATTTCTACATCATAGTAATCTTCAAAATAATATCCGGCCGCTGCCAAGATATCTGAGTCGTAATTGACCGGTACATATTGAGCAGCGCCTATCTCAATCTGGTGAGTCCACTTTGGACGTCTTTCTTTGAAAGGCTTTAAATAATCTTGAATATTCTGCGTAAGAGATCCCTCGATAAATGGGTCAGGCTCGATTTCGACTTTTGTTCTTTCAATTAGACTTTTTCTATCGACATCTGAGAGCTTTTTCTCATTTTCATAGACTAGGACTTCCCCTTTTTCTTCTGGTTCATATTGAATTGGAACTCCTTTTTCCTCTACGTATTGTATCGGCACAAGTTCTTCTTGTGGCTTGGGCTCCATTATTCTTGGCGTGTCTCTTCGAGGCGACTCAACAACTGGTTTCTCTTCAGGTATTTCAACGGGTGCTGGTTCGGCCTGTCGTACGGGATCGACTTCGAAATTTTTTAGATCTTCAGGAAAGATCTCTCTTCTATCGAGCTGATTTTCGTTTGCGTTCTTTTTAAGTTCGTCTTCGTAAGACTCTTGTTTATCTTCTCTTAGTTCTTTTTTCTGAACATTCTGCAGTTCTTCTTCGGGCTCTTCGGTGACGTACTCGTCATTGAATTCATCCGTTTGTCCTCGACTAAATTCTTCGTCAAATCTTGGCGCGCTTGGAGCCTCATCTTTCATTCGAGAACTATCATCTTCTATCTGAATATCTTGGATTGTTTCAATGATTTCATTGGAAGTGTTAAGTTGCGCGTGGCTTGAAATATAAAACAGCACCAATAAAAGCGCAAATATACTGCCTATTCTCTTTGTTGTCAGACCTTGGTGCATTTTTACATTATAGATTACTTTTTTTATTTCAGAATAAAAAATGAAGGCTAATATTGTAATTATAGATGAAAGTTAGTTTTGCCCTTCTTTCTATTCTCTTTTTAGTGGGATGTACTATTCCAACGTCCACATATGATTCCGTAACCACGACCAACGACTATATATATTATGAGCCCGATTCCAAAGACTCATTGGATGAGTTTCACGCTGAGCCCGATCCAACACAAGTAACTTCGGCGGGAGTTGATGATTATATTCAAAAAATGTCGCTGGAACAAAAAATTGGCCAGCTACTGATGATCGGAGTTTTGGAGTCCGAGCTTACAACACAGCTGAAGCATCGACTTGCGCGAACAAAGCCTGGGTTCCTAATCCTTTTTAGGAGAAATATACGAACGCCACTTCAGACCGCTAATCTACTTCACGATATTCAAAATGAAGCTATTCGAAATTCACAGTTGCAGATGATGGTTTCTGTAGATCAGGAAGGAGGAGACGTTGTGAGAATCCCAACGAAACCTCCTCTTCCAACGGCAATGGCGTTAGGACGCAGTTTTGATTTAGAAAGCACATACAATATAGGAAAATATATTGGTGAGGTTTTAAATGTCTTAGGAATTCACATGAATCTGGCACCGGTTCTTGATTTGTCAGATCCTGAGAAAATTTCATTTATTCAAACTCGATCGTTTGGATCAAATCCGGCAACAGTTGCCAAAATATCGAATGAATTCGCTCGCGGTGTTCAGAGCAGCAATGTGCTTTCAACAGCAAAACATTTTCCAGGATTGGGGCATCTTAAGGAAGATTCACACAAAGAAATTGTCAGAAACGAGGTGACTCGAGAAGAGTTCTTTTCGAGCTACTTAAAGCCTTACGCGAAACTTATCAAAGAAAAATCTATATCTGCTGTTATGATGACTCATTTGGTTTATCCAAACTTAGATCCTTCGTTGAAACCTGCAACCTTCTCATCGCCAATAATCAATATCCTAAAAAAGAATCTCAATTTTAAAGGGCTTATAATTACCGATGATGTGGAAATGGCTGGGGCCCTCTTTTACCGGACCCCTGAGGAACGTGCTGTACAAGCCTTCCTCGCAGGAAATGACGTATTAATGGTTGCGTGGAATAAGAATTCTCAACTTCGAGCTTTTCGAGGTTTGTTAAACGCATACAAGTCTGGTCAGATTACAGACGAACGATTAAATAATTCTCTCAGGAAAATTGTTTCACTAAAACTTTCCATGGGCTTGCAAAATCCTGTGAGTAAACCCCGCTCAGATATTATACTTTCAAAACTAAAAGACAATGCATTAAAAGAACCTATTAATAATGTATTCGAAAAAATCATGAACCAAGAACTTCATCGATTGGGCAATAAAAAGTCTGAATTAAATTTGAAAAACGTACTTGTACTTTCGACAGACTATTCTTTCTATAAAAAATTTAAATCTACATACAGAGCACCAGTACAGTTTATGCCAATTACAAAGAAATTTTCACTCAGGGATAGAGGTGCCCTAATGAACCGTTCATCTCTTATTGTATTAAACGTTGCCGGGCCCACTGGAGCAAGTCTTGCTAACAACCTTCCTGACTCTTTAAAAAAGAAAACTTTGGTTTTAAATTCTAGATTTATAGGATCTATCAAAAACTCGGAAAGCTTTTTTGACGTACTCCAGATATCAATGAGGCACCATGATTTAGGATCATACGTCGGATCCTACTTAGATAGTCATTTTCAAATGAAATCCAACCCCGAGCGCAACCTATCATCTAGCGGCAATTCCGCTGAAGAATGACCTCAAATTAAGAATGGATTTTAGTTTTTTCTAAAGTTCGCAATTTTGGATTGAATTAGAT
>JAEYZS010000243.1 GCA_023427925.1 Pseudomonadota bacterium
AAATAGTCGTCTATAGATTCGTACTCTGGGATTCCTTCGTAATTTAAATATCGTTGACAAAAAAGGCCTCTGTTCTCCAAATGGGCGAAGTGCCGACCCACCGATTGATTTGGGCAGTAGAAAAGCTCATCGATATCAATATGCAATATCCAATCGATGTCGTCTTTTTTTGCCATTTCAAGTGCTATCTCGGCATTGAGTATTTGTCGAGCCATTGGCTCCGCTTGAATTCTATCTCTAAAATGAGCGTAGCGTTTATAAGCCCTTGTTTCAGTCCACTTACTCATTAGGAACAAGTCAGAAATTATCGTGGTCACGGCAGGCCGGTCCCTAACCAACTTGATTGCACTATCACTCGGGTCATCGAAAAACAAATAGATATGGTCGAACCCAATTCTTAAATGATAATTAACAAAACTATCAACTATTTTTTCACCATCAATCAAAGTAGTTACTATTGCTGTTCTCATAATTCATCGTGACAAAACATAGTCTTAAGTTTCTCCAAAGTGATATCAAGCTTTCCGATAAATAGCGTCACAATTTGGAAATATATTTTTGCGAACCTGTCAATACGATCAACATCATAGAGAGCAGAATCATAGCAGTATCTGAGGCAATACCCGTCATAAAATTCCTCGACAGTAAGTGACAAGGGAAAATATCCATTATCAGGATTATGTGAAAGCCAGCCATGATCAATCGAGCCGATCGTGTTGTTCGAACGAATAGTCAAAAAGTTAAAATGAAACAAACATTGCTCACTAACGCGAAATTCGTCTGGCTCAACTACTTCACATAATGGGTATCGGCATGACTGCAAGAAATCTGCATAGACTCTCTGCAGTACATGTTTCAGTGTCATTGACGGATTCAAACTGGCCTTCACATAAATTTGACAAGCAAGGTTCCCAACTATATTTTTACTTTCAACCGTGGAACGCCCGGGTAAAAAGGCCATAATGAGTAATTTCTCCAGGTCATAGCAAATAAAAATACATGCAAAAAAAGCAGAAAGTAGAACAGCATGCGGCGTCGCTCCCCACTTCTTTCCTAAACAAATAATTCGAGACTTATCGCCCAACACATGTGCAAAACTGAACCAACATTTGCCTCTTGCAACGTGGCTGTCAATGCCCTTGCTTTCTACTCCAAGATTTCGAAGTAATTGACTTTTACCAGTCGGAAAAAGATATTCACGAAATTTTCCTTTCCAGTAATTATTAAGCCTTTCGAGATATTCATGCGTCATATTCGATCGACGGAGTTCTAGAAATTCTCTGAGTTGCATAGCGATCGGAGGCGGGTTAAACGTGGACGATTCCTGAAGCTTTTGGTAAAACTCAAACAACTCGCCTTTCACTATACTCAAAGTTTGAGCATCAGAAATGATATGGTGACAGGAAAACAAAAATATAAATTCATTTTGTGCCACCTTGACCAAAACTAATTTACACAAAGGGATTTTGCTCAAATCCTGAAATTCACTGTCTTTTATTTTTAGTCTTAATCTCTGAAATCTTGCGCACTGGTCATCTCTTAGGCAGTTCGTCCAGTCAAAAAATTGGATCTTAAACATTTCGGCGTCAAATTCATGTACCTCTTGCCATAGTATACCTTTGCGATAGAAAAAGGAAGTTCTCAGAGACTCATGTCTTGCCACGAGAATATGATAGGCTCTTTGAAATCGGCCGAAATCAATGTCGAAAGTAGAATCCCAAACCTGCAAATTTGGCATTGGATGACTTTGCTTCATATCAACCAATAGATGGGTCATCCAAACCGATTTTTGAGATAATGCCGCTTGAAAAATATTTGGTCCCACTCAAAATGTTATTTAAATCGATCGACTTTTTGCAAATTGATACAGCATCTCGATTAGTTCGACACGCTCCAATATTTTTGTCATTTCCTCCGGATTTTCCCTCTTCTCTATCATTCGCTTAAAGTGATTAAGCTGATTGCAATAATAGTTCATAGGATCAAAAACAATTTTTTTGAACTTTCCACTTTGACTAATATTTACGACGAGCCTATGACCAAACGCAGGAGAAAAAAAATTTAGCACTTTCAGGGAGGCATTTTCAAATGTTAACGTGTGAAGGGCCTCAAACGGGTCTTCATAAGAAGTATAAAAACTACAGTGCATCCCCTCTTCAAAATACAATTGAGCATGGAACTTAAGATCAATTCCGTTAGGGCCGCTAAATTGAGAACTGGCATCGAAATTAAGGAGATTGATATTTAAACAACTTTGGAGGAATTGAATCCAATATGGCGAATTGTCTAAAAAGACACCACCGCCTCGTAGCGGGAAAAGTCGATAAGAATTGGGTTCAATCTTCGACATTAATTCATACGAAAATCTCGTGTCGATTGCCAGTAACCTCCCGTATAACTTGCTTTCTACAACCTCTCTAATATATCCTTGCCAAGGATGAGACTGGGTCATAATTCCCTCATGTAGGACGACTTTATTATTTCGGACAACATCATTGATTTTTTGAAATTCAGCGCTTCCCAAACAAATCGGCTTTTCCACCAATATGTGCTTTTTATGCGTTGCGGCCGCAACTATCCATTCACAATGTAAGTTATTTGCTAAAGGAATATACACTGCATCAATGCTCTTGTCATCAAGAACGCTTTGATAATCTTCGTAAACAGTAGGAATGCCATATCTGGCAGAAAAAAGGCGAGCTCTTTCATAGTTCGACGATGCTATCCCGGCTATTTGGACATCAGGAGTCATCGAAACTGGATATATTATAGCTTTATAACATATTTCTGCCGCACCGATAATGCCTATTCTAATACTCATTGCGGTAACTCAATATCAAAAAAATACCGCCACATATTCTCTATTTCCTTAAACTTTGACTTGTATGATACCTAGAACAGCCGGTACAAATCGAATACAACTGTTTCTTTAGATACGATCTAACTCTTGTAGCAGAATCGCCATTCCAAATTTCCATAAAACTTCTTTCCTTAATGTTACCAATTGAATTGTCATAAAAAGTATGGCACAGCGTTACATCGCCTTTTGCCGAGATTTCGGCATACTTCCATGGAAGCGAACATGATGTTTTTCTATTTGAAATTTTATCCCAATCACCCTTAAAATAATTCTTAATATTTGCACTCGAATAATCTCGTGGAGCCGTTAATAAGTTCACACCAAACGCATTGCACTTTGACTTAACTGCTAAAATTTGCTTATTCACTAGCTGGTGGTCTATTTTTGAAAATTCTTCAATTTCCTTAATTAACCCTCTCGCGTGCGTAGCTCCTTCATGCTTGTCAAAGTGTTCTATTAGTAATTCGTCGTAATCCCTCCACTCCTGAAAAAGGAGGAAATTTTGAAATTCAATACTTATGTTATCAATTTTAGTTAGGTCCAAATCATGACAGAATAATTGTTCAATACCTTCAAAATTGACAGGAGTAACAATAAAAGTAATCCCAATCTCAGGCTTCGTCGAGCCATTCTTTGACCTTAAATCATAAAGTTTGTCTATCCCAAGAATCACCTTTTGAAATACACCATTTCCTCTCTGCTTGTCGTTCAATATCTGGGGGCCGTCAAGTGAAACCCATATTCTATCTGTCCGACTTTCAACTAAATTCAATGCATTTCGCGACAATGTCGTTCCATTTGTGTCAATATAAATTTCGCCTTTGTGGTCTTTTACCTTTTTTATAATCCGCCAAATATTTTTATAAAGCAATGGTTCACCACCAAACAAACCAATATATGGTTCGAATGCCAGACATTCGTCAATAACCTTTACGATCAAATCTTCAGGCAGGTAACTCAGTGAGCTCGGTTTTTTTTCGAGATAGATGCCCTTGTCGCCCCACTGATAGCACATAAAGCACCTTAAATTGCAAATTTCATTTAACTGAAAGACGATCCACTTTGGAGCAAGAATCATGCGATATCCTCAAATAATAATTGAAAAAGAAATTACACCCCATTCAAATATAAAATCACACATTTTGAACAAATAGGCATGAGTCCGCATTTTATCTCTTTCCGAATCTTGTTGTACTTTTCTCCCTGCCAAATCTCCATCAAGCTTTCTTCATTAAGATTTCCAACACTGAATTCCGGGAAAAATTTGCACGGGCCAGCACTCCCATCTGCCAAAATATCTATCCTGTTCGCTAATCCTAGGCATTGAGATCTATTCATCGCAGTTTTGCTATTACCAGATATAAAATCTTCCAGTTCTGCGACCTTCAATGATGGTTGAATTCTAATTCTAACATTCCAACGTTGGGACTCAAGTAACGCTATCTGGAGCTTGAGCTCATTCACGACTTCGTTACTTAAATGAAATGTATAGGAATGCCAACTTGGATTTTCTACTTCAGACTTCAGCCAAGAAAATTTCATCTTATAGTAAGAATCCATCTCAGAGGCAAGGTTCGGAGAAATATACCATGGAAAACCAAAATAGACTGTATCGACGTTGAGGCTCTCGAAAAACTTCATGAATTCATACATTTTCGGAATCATCAAATCACTTAGAACGCAGTATACAGAAACGCTTCCCTTGAAAATATTTTGTCTTTTGAGGGAGAGCAAAAGTCGAATGTTTTCTATAATCTTGCTAAAGGTTCCCTTTCCTCTAATAGTGTCATGCTCAGTCTCAAATCCATCGAGACTAATCAGTAGTGCCAGATTCTCTGATATACTTAAAATCGAATCCAACTTTGGCTGAATAAGTAATCCGTTTGTACAGACGACGGTCCATCTCGGGTCATGTTCAAGCATTTTACAAAATTGGTCCCAATGCTTATAGATCATTGGCTCCCCTCCCCAAAGATACAAATTGGATTTAACGGGTTTTGTTTCATCCAACACCCTTCGTAGGATATCAATATCCAATTCGTTATTTATTTTGGACTTATTATAGCTATTGAAAAAACCAGACTCATTCCATTGATAACAATGCCCACATCTTAGATTGCATCTGTACGTCAACTGAATACCGATTTCTTCCGGGATATCGGCCGACAATTTATTTTTTGAGGGTAACTTCAGGGCTTCGCTTTTAAGGCGAGCTATTTTTTTTGCCCGTTCGAAAGATTTAATATCAAACTTAACGTTAGTCTTCATAAAATCTGTAATATTCTATACTCACAACTTGTCCCTCGCCGTAAATTTGGCACCTTCTGCCTGCGGCCGTTGCTGAACTCTATTAAATTTAGGCCTTACAACATAAACTTCCAAAGGAAAGTGATTGGAAAATTTATGTAAGTTTAAAATACCATTCTTGTAGCCTACAAGATAAGTATCCGGCGAACGCGTCTTTCGTCCCCTTCTCCAGCACCATAGCTTGGCGTAAAACAAGATAACTATGTCAATAGATAGACAAAACAACAATTTGATGTTTCTTTGATTGAAGTGGAAGAAGAGAGAACAAACGCAACGGAAATTCTGTAAAGAAAGGATTTGGATTGTTAGCAGTTCTAATACAGTGTTCTATAAGTAAACTCATGAGATGTCGGGATAGTTGTCAGCCGATCAAGCGATTGGCCCTGTTTGATTATTGGGAGGGTCGGGACGCGAAGGTCCGGAAGATAGTCTAAGAGATTTTAGGGGTTGGCTTCAGTCAGACGGATATGCTGTTTACGAACAGTTGAATAGTAAAGAAATAAACTATTGAACTGTGCCGCGTATGGAACCTTATGCTAAAATTTACGCTCACGTCAACTAATATTCATCGAGTGAACAACACTCCTGCTAGAGTGCTGGATGGAATATCAGGTACCCGAGAATTCAGAAGTAATTAAGAATATACTACAAAAAAAGGAAAAAAATACATATAAAAGGTAGGGAACGCCAAGTTGGGCGTCAATAGATTTCCAAATTGAAACTTGGTCCCTTCAGAAAATAACCGAGGGTACCGTTTTTTATTGTAAAACTGATATTGAACGTCCTCGCCCATTGACCTGCAATCCAAATCTCTCCTGGTCTATCGACGTCATCAAGGTAGAGAGAGAACTCATCGGCGAGCATCGTATGGATATACGCAAAAGCAGGATATCGTGACTTGGCAATTTTTTGATTCATTGCCGGTGGCCCATCCACTAATACTAAATCGAAGTGTACAGAGTTAGTTAGCTTGGCGTCAAGTATTGCTGTATCGTACCACAGGTTTTCCTCGACGGCGATCGAATAATTTGCTAGAGGAGCGTAGATAAATGTTATGATATCATCCAGGTTTTCACTTTTTACAATAGATATTAATGAATCATGCCAATGTTTGTCGTGCTCAACAGAGACAATTCTAGACTTCAAATCATGCATTTTTATGGCTCTTGCAATTAAGATTGTAGAGATTCCAGATCCGAATTCGAGGATATTGGTTCTTTTATTTAGTATGACATCGTTAAGAATATAGGCAAGATTTGCGGGTGCCAAGCTTGAAGTTGTGAAAGGAAGGAACCGGTTGCCAAGAAGGGGCTGAATTAGATTTAGGGAATACAGGTTAAGGAACGCCCTATTGATCAGACTGTTTTCTAGATTCATCTCAGTTAACAATGTTGAAATCGTACGGTTGTAATGCTTGGACTTCTATGTCACATCAATTGAAATTAAGTAAAAAAAATTAATCTTTCCAAAGCATCTCCCTCGATTGATGCTTCTTTCCTGAATAGGCTAACAAGCCGAAATACTTCATCAAAGATATTCAATTGGACGATCAGCAGCATCTTCACACTAAACATTTGACTTCGGGTAAAATCTAGAGATGGCTGTGACTATTCTGGACTAAACTGAGCCACCTATTCCGGACCAAAGTGAGCCACTGATTCCGGAGCAAACTGAGCCACGATTCCGGACCAAAGTGAGCCACTTTTAGAATTCTTTTTTAACCGCTGGACTGACATTCCGGCGCAAAGTGAGCCACCCTGATTTGCATTCATACCTTCAGCATTTTTTCAATCTGAAGCTATGGCTAACAAAACACTTTCTATGTTGCAAATCAGAAGAATCCTCCAACTTTTGGATAATGGGGCCTCCCAACGGGATGTGAACCGTGAAGTTGGTATCAGCCGGAATACGGTTCAGGGATACCATTCCAAGTTCCTAAATACCGGTAAAACGTTTCAGGAGTTATTAGGGCTGAGTGACCATGAGCTCCATCAAATACTTTTTGAAGAACGCACTTCAGATACGAGAGATACTCGATATCAGATCCTTGCACCACGTTTGGCTCGCTATCATAAAGAACTAGGCCGAACTGGCGTTACCCGCCTTCTTCTTTGGCAGGAATACCGGCGCGAAGTCGATGATCCCTATTCGTATCAACAATTCTGCTTTCATTTAAGCAATCACCTTCGCATCAGTTCTGCGGTCATGCACTTTGAACATAAACCTGGCGATAAAGGTGAGATTGATTTTGCGGGAGAACCGATGAGTTATGTAGACCGCGAGACAGGCGAATTGATAAAGTGTCCTGTATTAGTAGCTGTACTACCCTTCAGCGGATACGCTTTCGTGGAGCCCCTTGTTAATGCTCAATTAGAACATCTGGTTCCCGCTCTCAACGCCTGCGCTGAGTACTTTGAAGGGCTCCCGATGCACCTGGTTAGCGATAACATGGCACAGGTAGTTAAGTCAGCAAATCGATATGAGCCAAGTTTTACCGAGTTGATCACTCAATGGTCAGTCCACTACAACGTTACCGTTATCGCCACCCGGGTAGCAAAACCACGTGACAAAGCATCTGTCGAAAAGGCTGTGGATCTTGCCTATAAGCGCATATATGGCCCATTACGAGATCGGGTATTCCACAGCCTTGAACAGTTGAACGAAGCTGTTAAGGAACGACTGAAAGAACATAATCATATGCTCTTTCAGAAGAAGGATTATAGCCGTTATGATCTGTACCTGCAGGAAAAGACCTCGCTTCGACCGCTTCCGCAAAAAGCGTTCGAACTAAAGTATTCTACTTCTGCAAAGGTCCAAAAGAATTATCACGTAACCCTAGGCCAGGACTGGCATCATTACAGCGTTCCATACCGCTACATCGGCAAGAAGATCCGCATCGTTTATGACACAACGGTTGTAGAAGTATTCGATGGTCTAAATCGCATCGCTCTCCACAAGCGAGATTACCGAAAACATGGATACTCCACACTTGAAATCCACATGCCTGAAAAGCACTTGAAATTCAAAGAAAGCCTGGGTTGGGATGAAGACTACTTTTTAAGCAAAGCAGAACAAGTGGGAGAAAACTTTAGGAAGGTCATCGAATATATATTGAAATCCAGGCACTTTACACAACAAACCTATCTGGCGTGCCTTGGGTTACTTAGGCTAAAGGATAAATACGGGAAGGATCGTTTAGAAGCAGCTTGCCAACGTGCATTACACGGATCTTCGATCACTTACCGTAGCATTGATGCCATTCTGGTCAACGGTGCCGATCGACAAATACCCCTTTTACCGGAAACTCCTTCTGTTCCTGAACACGACAATATCAGAGGTCCACAAAACTATTACTAACTAAAACTATATCATTTTATGAACACTCAAGAAACGGTTGAACAACTCAAACAATTAAAGCTCAAAGGAATGGTCCAGACCTATGAGGCAGTCTTGCAAATGCCAAGTCATGAACAGCTGAGTCTTCATCAAACAGTAGCGCGATTAGCGGAAGCCGAATTACAGTACCGTTCGCATCAAAAAACTCAGATGTTTTTAAAGCTGAGTAAACTAAGGTACAATGCCCTCCTGGAGAATGTGCAGTGCTCAGAACAAAGAAATTTTACCAAGGATGAACTACTTTACTTCGCCGATGGCACATTCGTGGAACGGGCGGAAAATATCCTCATTACCGGCGCTACTGGTTGTGGTAAAAGCTACTTGGCATGCGCATTGGGTCGCCTGGCATGCTCTCTCGGCTATAAAGTTCTCTACTTGGGCATGACCCGTTTCCTTGAAAAAATCAATCAGTCAAAACTTGAAGGAAATTACGTTAAGGTGCTTAACCAAATCGAAAAGAACCAACTTCTTATTCTTGATGACTTCGGCTTGCAGCCGATGGACACTGCAACGCGCCTGGCTCTTCTCCAGATACTCGAAGACCGATATGGTAAAAAGTCAGTCATTATCACCTCTCAGCTCCCGATCAAGAACTGGTTCGAATACATTAACGAACCAACCCTCGCAGATGCAATAATGGACAGAATGACAGCTAATGCCAACAAGATCGAGCTGAAGGGGGAATCTCTAAGAAAACAGAAAACCAAAAATTAGAATTACATTTATCATCGCAGAACAGGGTGG
>JAEYZS010000137.1 GCA_023427925.1 Pseudomonadota bacterium
CAAGTATTGGGGCTTTGGTTTTAAAGACATCCAACTCTTCGTAAAGCTCATTAGCGATCATGACTATTTTCTTTTTATACTTTGGATGCAGATGAGGCATTTCTGAGATAACGAGAATCGATTTCAATAGGTCGCTATCATAAAATTCGTCGACGATCTTGGGCCCCATCATTAAAAAGAGTTTCTCTTTTTTGATGCCCTGAGAAGTCAAAAGTTTTTGAAGAGTCTTAAAATAAGAATTGGATTTGCTTTCGATTATTTTCATAAATTCAGTGCCTTAAAATATATTTTAAATCCTTAAGTAAGGATTTGGATAAACTCACTTTCTTACAATCTGAGTGAGGTTGATTGGACTTGAATTTACCAAAATATCGTCTTCGATTCTCACTCCACCTACGCTCATCCATTTTTCAACTTCTGACCAATTGATAAGATCTTTGTATTTAGATCTGTTCTCTTGATTCTCTAAAAGGTTTTTAACAAAATAGAGTCCTGGTTCCACAGTGACCATAAAGTTTTCTTGGAGCTTGAGATCCACACGAAGGTTTACACCAAAATACTTTTGAGTAGGCTTTGTTACAATACCACCCACATCACGTACTCTTAAACCCACAAGATGTCCGACACCATGTGGGAAGAAAAGTGAAATGGCTTGTGTCTCCAGAGCCGTTTCCGGATCGCATTTTAAAATATTTAAATCCTGAAGTCCTTGAGCAATCGTTCTTGCCGATGCGGCATGCACATCGGGCCAATCAGTTCCTGGCGTACACATGGAAACACTGAGGCTTTGGGCTTTTTTAACAATGTCATAAACTGCTTGTTGTTGTGTTGTGAACTTTCCAGAAGCAGAGAACACTCTTGTGATATCAACGCAATAATCTTCAATGTCGGCACCTGCATCGATAAGAATCAAATCGTCTTGCGCGACAACTCTCTTAGAGGGGTAGAAGTGAAGAACTGCTGCATTGGTTCCAGCTCCCACGATAGAGTCGTAGGGAAACTTATCTACACCTGCTCTAAGAACTGTGGACTCATATTCAATTTGAATATCTCGCTCAGTCACACCAGGGCGAATAAACTTCTCAACGGCTTGATATCCTGCGAGCGCAGCCTGAGCACATTTTTTTACAAGGGCAATTTCTGCTTCGTCTTTAATGCGACGAACTGTGTTTACAGCTTCCAAAATCTCAAGGTGTTGATCTTGGGATGCAACTAAAGATTTTTCTGCAGTTTTTTGAGAACCAATGACAAAAATCTTTTTAAATTTTTTAGCCGCAATCCACGAGTCTAACTCAGAAACAGGAGTACCTTCCACATCTCCTTCAACGCCTTCCCATAATCTCTCGGCAGGGCTGACGGGCTCTACGAAATCTGTAAATCCCTCTGTCTTGCTGTAGGCAACGACACCCCAAGGGCGTCTGAGGCCAGAGATCCAATAATATTCTGGCTGTGGCAGGAATGGATATGTTTGATCGAGGCCACCGGGCTTTGTAATAGCATCGCCACTTGCGAAGAGGACCAATGTATCATCGGTAAGGTGAGAGTCTAAGACCGGCTTTAAACGGTCACGTCTTTTTTGAATAGTTTGTGTGTCAAATATATGCATATGGAATACCTAAAAGAGAAAGTGTTAAAAAACAAACAAAATGCTGTTTATATCCTAAAATCCTTATTTATTGTACGGCCAGCGAGCTGGGAAAGTCTGAAGGAGGCCACCGTAAGCCGTTTCTGTTTGCGTTAGTTTGTTTAGACTCGACATATTTGTGTATGAGATAAACGCAAGCTCCGAAGTAAATAGGTTTTGCTTTTGAATACGAATATTTAAATATTTTAAATTGATATCTCTATCTTTTTGAGATGCGATATTGCATGCAATCTCTTCTGGTAATAGACCAATAGAAACGGGAACACTTTTAAGCACTCTAGATCTTTTTAATTTTATACATTTTTTTGTATTCATATCTTCACAAAGATACGCTTCAACGTAAACCCCACGTGGAGCTTGGGTGAAATCAAAATCAGAAAGTCGAATCACATAAAAGTACTCCGACGAAAGATTTAATCTTTGGGCTTCAGTAAGACATTCTTCAAGAGAAGGTTGCGGTGAACTTGGGCTTGCCTTCACTGCTGAGTTTAAAAGCAGGTGCTTCGCTGAATCGTGTGCTGAAACATGAGTAAGTAGACTTAAAAGTAATGCAATCATCATAGTAAATCCTCTCGTTGTAAGGGAGTGATAATAACGTAACTCACAAAGCCCGAGAAGCTTTGTGAAAATTATACTATGAGGTCCATTTAACTATGGCGCCAGATTCTTGGAGATGGGTTGAGTCGGTTGTATTTTTGCTAGGTAATCTACAAATTCCACTGGTGATTCAAGGGGAGTTCGCTCTCCGAAGAGAATCAGAGTTTGGGCAGGTCCCACGTTCACAAACCTTTTGATGCCCAATTCCTTTGCTGCAAATTGAAGAGACTGCATCCAATAGACAGTCGAATTGAAGTTATCGACCATGTCCTTGAGGAGATCGTCACGACTTTCTATGACCTTAAGATGAGCAGAAGATAGCATTTTGTATTTCCACTCCGTCGGTGGCTTCACCGTATGGGAATAGAGGTCATAAGTCTCCTGCGTGATTGAACTCATAAGAGGTGAGTGGAGAGGCTTGTCGTAAATGGGATTGATTCGATATCTCTTAATCTCACTTTCTTTTGCTTTCCATGCAGCTAGTTTATCCAAAGTACCAGTCACTAGAAAATGGCGAGGTGTTTGCTCAACGGCATAATAAATTCCTGCATCATAAATTTCTTGAATGCGTTCGTTTGTGATAACTCCGTCTAGGACTTTAATATGATAGGCTCCACAACCTTTGATCTCTTTTGTTTTTAAATGATAGTTCCAGCTTGCAGCGACCACAACCTCGTAATCGAGACAACCGGAGACATAGGATCGAGCGACGTCACCTAATGAACAACCCATGACGTAATCTGGTTTTTCCCCGTTGGAAGTATAGAAATCAAATAGACCGATTTGAACTACAGTGACTGCAATGGCTTGAAGAGAAAATTCTTTTTTATAAATTTCGTCTGGGCTTGAAATGTATTCCGTCAAATCAAATCCTGGTGCGATTCGATGAAGTATTTCTTGTGCTTGACTTATTCGATCTTTGACTTGAGGTAAGGTTAACATCATTAAACGATCAGACAAATGATCCAGACCATCGATCCCCGAAAACATGTAAGCGGTAGTATCTGACATAAATCCTCCCCCGATATTTAAAATAATAAAGCTATAGTTCGTGCGTCTAGAATAGGGTTAAGGATTGTAAGAAGGGGTTTTGAAAGAGGGCGTTATACTGTATAAAATATTCTCGAACCTTAGGACACAATTTCCCATTGCTCGATATTCCCCGGAATTTCTTTGAACAAAGGATGGAGGTCCACAGAATTCAGAGGAGGAATATGCTTTAAATATGCAGGTGCCCTCACTTTAACCTTATTCTTAAGATGCTTTACTTCGTAATGGACTTGGCCTTTGGTAACGGGAATTTTAACAAATCTTTGAGGGAGCTTTTTTAGAATTTTAGACTCATTAAATTGATAGCCTCGTAGGTTCGCTTCGACAAAAATAAAGTGCAAATAAGTGCCGATATAACTTAGAGGATCCTTTTGTGATTTGAACCGCTGAAGCTGAGGATGTTGAGTGTAGCCACGCGTCTGTCCTTGCAAAACCTTTTGTGCAAGCAAAGTTTCTCGCCATAAAGCCACTAATCCTTTTGTATCAAGATATTTAGGATGAACCGACCAGATTCGCATAGGAACTTGAAGATACCTGGATTCAAATTGAAGTCAAATGATAGGGGGCTTTCTGATTAAAGAGTTTGCTGAGCTGGAATCAGGCCATCAATTGCGTATATGTTGACATTTCTTCGTCCGCGATTAATTAAATTGCTTGTTCCTATTTGGGTCTTTCGGGGCCCATGCTTTTTTAGGCTGGCGTCAAACAAATAGTTTTTCCCATCAACCCTTGTCACGATTGCGACGTGGCCATGCTTCCCGCGACGTACGATTTGGTAAATAGTTGCATATGACTCCGGAATATTTCCAAGCAGGTGATCCATTCTCGAGGTGGCAGCAGCACTTGTGCGATCATTGCCGGTATGAGTAAACGTAGATTTTGCCCAGTGGTTTAAATTTTGAGCTCGGCTTGAAAATATTAATCCAAAATCATTGGCTTGATACGATCGTCCGGATGTGTAACCGGCCAAGGTCATCACAGCACGCACGTAGTAGTTACAAGCATTTTGATAAATTTTAACCTTCTGTTCAACAAAGGCGCTTGCAATCATTGCCATTCTATATGCAGGTTCATATCTCTCTTGTTGATCCGCGGGAACAATATCGAAGCTCACAAGCTTCATCGGATCACGGACAGTCAATCCACGCAGTCTTTCCGCGGGGAAACGGATATTATAAACGTCATAAGGATTTGCAGTCAGAACAAGCGGAGCAGGAGCAGGTTCGTTTGATTTTGCAGGTTCAGCTTTAGGAGTTTCTGTTCTAGCGGGTTCTGTTGGTTTTTGTGCGACCGATATAGGTGTAGCGGGCTGAGCCGGTCGAGTTGGTTTTTTTGAAGTCGTTTTTGTTTCTGTAGTTTGAGGGCTTACTGTCTGTGCAGATTGTGGCGCAGGAGAATTCTCCGCAGGTGCGAGGGCTAAGAGATTACCTTCAGGTGAAGATTCAAGCTCTATAAATTCTCTCTCGTCTCTGATGGGTTCCTCGTCGATGTAATCAGGAGCAGCTTCTTCAGGTTGCGCAGGTTCATCTGAAAAGTCATTCGTAAAATCTTCATCACTTTGATCGACTTGAGGGCGCTCCACGATCAAAAGATCCACGACGTCTTTACCCACTTCTCTTCCTGCGATTTGAGCCGTATGACGAACAATCGGGAAGTGGTATTCTGCCGCATCTTCTAAGAGTGTTTTATCTTTAGCGCTGACTTCGATAGATCGAAGAGACTCAGGTTTAAGAAATTCGTTTCTATGGATATAGCGAATCGCAACGGATTTTTGACTTGAGCGCTCGGTTAATACAATACTGGTCTCTTCACAAAGTTGCGTAGTACATAAAGCTGTAACTTCGTACTTGTTGTCTTCAGAAGCTCCGTGAAAGCCGTAGGAATCTTTTATTTTCTGAATGGAGTGAGTGAATTTGGCAAAACCTATACTGCCTTTGTCTGCGAGTTTGATTGTCAGTTGCGCCACGTTCATCGAGTCCCCAATAATATCAAGACGCACATGTTGAATTGAGCTTGCGAACTGAGAGTCAGTCTTAACTTCGGAGTCGTTTATGACCGGAGTGCCGGAAAAGTCAGGTCTTTCAAGAGCCACTCGATAAGAGGTTTTTTGACGAGTTCCAAGGTTCAATTTTGAGAAGTTTTTTTCTTCGACGGGAGTGCGGTTTTTAGAGCCACCGCAAGCAGAAAGAACAGCTAAAACAAGAGTCAGGAAGCCGATTTTGAACTTTGCACTAAACATACCATTAACCTCACGGGCAATAGTTGCAAACCCAAGGCCGTAGAGATAGCTCATACCTTGCTTTTAAGACAAAAAAGTATGTTAATCATCTATCCAGTGACAAAATTTGTAGAGCACTCTTAAAAAATGATAACGCGCAGCCCGACTGCTCAAAAGCACATTCTCCAGTAGTGCTTTAGGTTTTGTTTGATAAAGTAAGGGTTTTATTGGATTATTTAAGGTTTGAACCCATTAAAATAGGACCATCATGAGCAGTCTAAATGATATAGCAAAAATTCAAGAAGAAGCTCTTAAAGCCTTCGAAAATGCGAAGGACCTAAAAGAGCTTTACGATCAAAAAGTTCAGTTTCTTGGGAAAACCGGAAGCTTTTCTAAAATCATGCAAGGAATGAAAAACCTTTCGGCTGAAGAAAGACCTGTGTTTGGGCAAAAAGTAAATGAAGCCAAAAAGTCTTTAGAAGAATCCTACGAAAAATTCTAATCAGTATTGAATAAAAAAGAAATCGCTAAAAAATTGGCTTCCGAAAAAATCGATGTGACACTGCCTGGACCAAAAATCCCAAGAGGCACTCAGCATCCTATCACTATGGTGATAGATGAAGTCTCAGGAATTCTTTCTCGCTTAGGCTATAGTGTGCGTTTGGGGCCTTTAATTGAAACTGATTTCTATAATTTTGAGGCATTGAATGTTCCAAAGGATCACCCTGCACGAGACGAGCAGGACACGTTTTATATCGACGATACTCACGTATTGAGAACTCAAACGAGTCCGATACAAATCCGTACAATGCAAAATGAAAAACCGCCTCTCAGAGTGATTGGGCCAGGATCGGTCTTTAGGTGTGACAGTGATATTTCTCACGCTCCTATGTTTCACCAGATTGAAGGGTTATACATCGACAAAAAAGTTTCCATGGCAGAGCTTAAGGCAACACTAACATATTTCACTCGTGAGTTCTTTGGAGGAAATGATCTTAAAACACGATTTAGGCCAAGCTTTTTCCCATTTACAGAACCATCTGCGGAGTTTGATAGTTCTTGTCCATTCTGTGCAGCTAAAGGGTGCAGAATGTGCAAGCAATCCGGTTGGATTGAGTTGGGTGGATGCGGATTAGTGCATCCGAATGTCTTGAAGTCCGCAGGCCTTGATCCTGATCAATGGCAAGGATTTGCATTTGGGTTTGGTATCGAGAGAATGGCAGTTATCAAATACGGAGTCGAAGATATTCGATTATTGGCAGAAAACGACACAAGATTCCTCGAGCAATTTTAATTTATAAAAGAGAGTGATATGAAAATTTCATTAAAATGGTTAAACGATTATGTAGATGTTTCTGAGTATTTCGAAAATCCTGAAAAACTCGCTGATATTCTCACACACAAAGGTCTTGAAGTTGAAAGCGTGGAAAATAAATCCAAGGATTTTCAAAACGTTGTTGTTGGTCATATTCTTGAGAGAGGGCAGCATCCCAATGCAGATAGACTAACACTTTGTCAGGTGACCACTGGCCAAGGTAAAGTTCATCAAATAGTTTGTGGTGCTAAAAATCACAAAAAAGGTGATAACGTCGTTGTCGCTCTTCCTGGCGCTATCCTGCCGGGAAATTTTGCTATTAAATTATCAAAGATAAGAGACGTGGAATCTCAAGGGATGCTTTGCTCGGATAAGGAGTTGGGTTTAAGCGAAGAGTCTGAAGGTATTCGAATTCTCCCAGCTGATGCACCCATTGGAACACCATTTGCGGAGTATGCGGGGCTTGATGATATTATCTTTGAATTGAAAGTCACTCCAAACCGTGCGGATTGTCTTAGCCATTATGGGCTTGCTCGAGAAATTTCATGCGTCATCAATCAACCTTTAAAAACAAATTTCAATTTAGATCTCAAGGTTGCTAATAAATCTTCGAAGGAAAAAGTTTCTGTTGATGTTTTAAATCCCGAAATGTGCCCACGTTTTACCGGTCGATACATTGAAGGTGTAAAAGTTGGACCAAGCCCCGATTGGTTAAGACGTCGTCTTGAATCCATAGGTATGAATTCTATCAATAACGTTGTCGACGTAACAAACTACGTGATGATGGAATTGGGTCAACCGCTTCACGCGTATGATGCGGCTTTGATTGGCGGAAACGGAATTGTTGTATCTAAGGCCAAAGAAGATGAGAAGTTCACAACCCTCAAGGAACAAGAGCTTTCACTCAAAGGCACTGAACTTATGATCCGTGACAAAGAAAAAGCCGTAGGCCTTGCTGGAGTGATGGGTGGGTTGAATTCTGGAATTCAAAACTCAACTCAAAATGTTTTTGTAGAAAGTGCTTACTTTACGGCAGAGACAGTGAGAAAGAGCTCAAGAACTCATGGGATCAACTCAGAATCTTCCTATAGATTTTCAAGAGGGGTTGACCCTGCGATGACTCTTGTGGCGATGAATAGATGTTGTGAGCTGATTTTAGAAACTGCCGGCGGTACAGCGTATGCCGATCATCACGATACGAATCCAAACATCGTCACAGAAAAAAATATCCTACTTAAAGTCTCAGATGTAGCTGAGCGCTTGGGTTTTGAGCCAAAGGCAGAAAACGTAAAGAACTGGATGCAGCGTTTAGGTGCAAAAGTGGATGCTAAATCTGCTAATGAATTTAACGTTATTCCTCCTAGTTACCGAGGTGATATTTCAATAAAAGAAGATTTGATTGAGGAGTTTGGAAGATTACACGGATATGAACATATTCCAGAAAGACTCCCAACCGTAGGACAAGCGCCAAGTGCTCACGCAACTCAGTACACACTGGGCCTAAAGCTCAATCGACTGTTGAGATCAGAGGGCTTTAATGAGGGGTTTAACTATGCTTTTGTTGATAGCAAAAAGCACTTAAAGTTTTTAGGTGACTTAAGCAGTTTAAAGAATGTTGGTTTTGCGTTTAAGGGAGACACTGTTCGCGTTCGAAATCCCTTGTCCGAAGAAATGGATGTGATGAGACAGCAAATCACATATGGTCTATTTGTAAATGCTCTTCACAATTTGAGGTATGGTCAGAACCAAGGTAAGATCTTTGAAATGGGTTTTAACTTTGAAGCAGCTCCTTCTAAAGATGGATGTGCATACAACCAAGTTTGGTCGCTAGGTCTAATCCAATGGGGAATTCCAGATACACTCTGGCAAAAAGAAAATAGATCAGAGTATCTGTTTTATGAAACAAAATCTCACATCGAAAATATTTTAAGAAATCTTTCTATTAAATCTTGGCAGTGGGAAGTTGCTACGGAATTGCCATTCTTGCATCCCGGTCAAACTGCTAAGCTTAAAGTGGAAGGCAAGATTGTTGGATATATGGGAATTCTTCATCCTGAAATTGCTGACGAAGAAAAAGTAAAAGTTCCTGTGGTGCTAGCTGAGATCAACTTGGAAACTTTGATGATGGGACAACCAAGGGTTGTTCGTACAAAACATGTTTCTAAAAATCCAACCCTAGAAAGAGATCTCGCATTTGTGATGCCAAATGACATGGAATCAGGTCAGGTTCTTGCAGAAATGTTAAAGGCCGGAGGCAAGACATTGAAGTCGGCGTGGGTGTTTGACGTGTTTACGGGAGATCCATTGAAGGCTGGCGAGAAGAGTGTTGCGTTTAGAATGATCTTCCAGGATGAAGAGAAGACTCTTAAAGATGAAGATCTGAAGGCTTTAGACAAAAAGATTGTTGACGCAATCAATCAAAAGTTCTCAATATCCGTAAGATAAAAAACTTGAAAGTTATCAACAACTTGATACGCTTTACGTAGCTGGATCCTTTTAAAAAGGGCCGGCTGCTAAGGCTACACA
>JAEYZS010000165.1 GCA_023427925.1 Pseudomonadota bacterium
GAGTTGGATTGACCTAGAGATATGGATTTAGAAATTGCGTATCGAAACGCAACCTCTGAAGATGAACCGACCCCTGATCGGTGATGAGCAAAAAACTCGAGACTGGGTAAAAAATAAAAATCTCCTGCCTTAAACTCTGTTTTTGCTTCGATGGAGTGATCGAGCCCCAAGCCATCATCATAGGCGAGCTGAGGCTCATAATGCACGTCCACATCTTGCCATCGTTTGCCGAAAGTAACGCCCAAAAAGAAATCTTCATCAGAAGTTCTCGCTCTTTGTTCTCTTGTAAGAGCACTTTGTCCACGATCTCTTCTCCGATCGTCACTGGAGAACTTTAATTTCCAATACCTTTCAAATCGAGGCAAATGGAGTTGACCGCCATAACGGAAGTTCCCCTTCATATTCCCGTTATCTGCAAAGTCACCTCCAGCAACGAAATACACGTTGGTCCTATTGTCAGAAATCTCACCATTAGTTTTGGGAGAAATATTCTTATCAATTTTATCCGCAGCATTACCTAGTTCTTTACTGACCGCCTTGTTGACCCTGATAAATTCGTTATATTTGATGTTTTCTTTTCTGTTTTCTTGACGATTGTTTGGTTGATCAGAAGTGGGGTTACGTGCATATAGTAGATAAGGAGTAAAAAGCATTCCCATGGTCAGCGCATATATACTGTATTTAAAAAATTTCAAAAAATTAACCATGCGTGTTTTGTTAATTGTACTTCCGTTATTGGTCTTTCCACTGAGTGGACATTCTACCTATATCTCCCAAGATGGTCGCATATCTTACCTACTTGGTGCTACCTTAAATACGAATTATCAAGAAAATTTATTTAATGACAATGATAATCCTTCTAAGCCTGGCCGAAGCCAAAGTTTTGCAATACTTATACAAGCTTTAGGTGATATCAGCCCGAAAGGCAGCCTAATGGCCGAAGTGAATTTAGGGACTCATAAATTTCTCAAACGATCAGGAGATCTTACTGATGAGTATCGCTTTGATGCCATTGGTTTTGATTTAGGATATCGCCGACATATCGGTGGCAGATACTGGTGGTCTGCTCAAATCGGCTCCCTCTATCCATGGAGAGTGGACCAAGATGTACGCACATTACCAACAAAGTTTGATGAGTCCGAGTTTGCTTCGCTTTATTCTGTAGTTTTAGGAATCCAGTACGAGCATCAGATCAACAACCAACTCGTCTCCTATGACTTCAGAATCAGAAAATACATGAGTAGCCAAATCGACGACCAAATTGCTATTGGCTTGGGCGTAGGCTGGCGATTTGGCTTAGATTAATCTTAAGACTATCGGATTCGGCTTTTGTAGCTCTTAATAGCGCAAATTAACGCACAATATACCTAATGGTTATGTTTAGACCAAACTGCTTAAGTCTTAAAGGGGATCCATGATTAAATTTACACTCGACCGGATCTATAGGGTTAGCTTTTTAGTTTTTGTAAATCTTAACTCTTACTTTACGACTTCTTTTGATGTAAACCAAGTGAAGAGGTAAGACATGAAAAACTCTATTTATACAAAAGAGAATGTTCCAACGATGTTGGTGGAAGAGCCAAGCTCACTTAAAGAATACTCGTTGATTGATGTGAGAAGACCTGACGAATATACAGGAGAGCTCGGACATATTGAAGGCTCTAAACTTGTAACACTCGGACCAGATCTCGAAAAGTTCCTCAAAGAAACATCTAAGGATACAAAGATTCTATTTATTTGCCGTTCCGGCGCGCGATCTGCGCAATCAACGCTATGCAAAATCCATCGGATTTAATGACGTCTACAACATGGAGGGCGGCATGCTCTATTGGAATGAGAAGAAGTTTCCGGTAACAAAGTAGAATTTCTTTACTTAGAGGTTCTTAATCCCTTAGGTATGACCAAAAATTTTAACAGATCAAAAATTAAATGCATTGCAAGAGCCATAATAGCCGCTGGAATGGCGCCGATTAAAATTGTAGCATTGTCGTTAAGTGCAAGGCCACTCACAATTGGCGCGCCATAACCTCCCGCTCCAATAAGCGCTGCAAGCGTTGCGGTTCCAATGCTGATAATCGCTGATGTCTTAACACCTGAGAGAATATAAGGGCTCACTAGCGGTAGCTGAATATAGACAAGTTTTTCAAATGAAGTAAGCCCCAGAGAATGAGCACTTTCAATATAACTCGGATCTATCGTTCTTAAACCCGTGAAGGTGTTTACAATAATTGGAAATAATGAATATAAAAACAATGCAATCAACGCAGGCTTTATTCCGATCCCAAAAACAGGAATTAAAAAGCAAAGAAGCGCTAGCGAAGGAATCGTCTGCACTATTCCAGATAAAAATAAAATGGAATGTCCCAATACTCTTGATCTATCTGCCAATATCCCTAGCGGTATACCAAAAACTATTGCAAAGAGCAGCGAAATGCCTACTAATACCAAATGCTCCTTGGTTCTTTTTAGGATACGCGATTGAAGGTCAGAAGAATCTTCATCGGTCTCTGTGTTAAAGTATTTTTTAACAACATTAGGTACACTTATTTTTTCGATATCGGCATATTCATTTAGTGTTCTCATTTCTTCTTCAGAAATAGTTCCCTCAAGCTTTGACTTAAGGGCGGACCAGATTTGAGGATAGCGCTTTGCAAATTTTTGGCTTGTAACAATAAGTGCCTCATACTCCGGGAAAAAACCTTTATCATCTTCTAGAACAACTAAATCCAAAGTCTTGATTTTAGCATCTGTCGAATAGACTTCAATAATATCGGCACTCTTATTTTCGATGGCCGTGTAAAGTAAAGAATGCTCCATCGATTTAACTGCACTCTTTTTGAGAGGTAAATTGTAAGCTTTGACCAAGCCATTAAACCCATCGGCTCGAGACATAAATTCATAGGTGAATGCGTATTTAGGGTTAGTTTTGATTTTTGAGAGATCAGAAATTGTCGTTAAGCCATTCTCTATTGCAAATTGCTTTCGAATTGCTAACGCATAAGTATTATTAAAACCTAAAGGCTCACTGATAGTTAAACCTTCTTTTCTTTCCAGTTCCAATCTCAGGTCATTAAGGTCTTTCAAGTTTGCCTTTTTTAGAATAGATTCTGAAAGTGTACCGGAATAATCTATATAAAGATCTATTTCATCATTTATAAGTGCTTGATACACAATTCCTGTACCACCTAATCCAAATTTTCTCTCGACATGAATAGACTCGTGCCCCTCTAGTATTTGCGCAATGATCTCACCTAAAATATAGCCCTCAACAAAATTCTTAGTTCCAACTCTGACTACTTGTGCATTCAGTAGAGGAGCCGTAAAAAATAAAATAAGAAAGCAAATTTTAATCATTACTTTTCCCACTGATTCTTTGAGCGTTAACAAACTGAGTTACAAAATTGTTCGCAGGCCTCTCGATCAAATCGGAATAATCGCCATGCTGAACGATCTTGCCCTTGCTAAATAAAGTCACCGTGTGCCCAAAATACTCAGCCTCGCCGAGATCATGAGTTACAATGATTACAGTTTTTTTGAGTTGGTTAAATATTTTCTTAAGATCCTCTTGAAGCTGATAACGGATCAGAGGGTCAAGGGCTCCAAAGGGCTCATCCATCATCAATATGTCTGGATTTAAAAATAGCCCTCTCATGACAGCGGCTCTTTGCCTTTGGCCCCCTGAGCAACTTCTAGGATATTTTTTTAGAAGTTCTTTATCTAATCCAAATAGCTCGGAAAGTTCATGCAACTGCTTTTCGATTTTTGAATGATTCCACTTTCTTAGTTTTGCTTTGAGACAAATATTATCTTGAAGGGTTAAGTGTGGGAACAGCCCTCCTTCTTGAAGCACATACCCTACTCTATCCTTTATATCTCTTTGATTTTCAGTATTTACACGCAAGCCTGCAATGACTGCATCACCTTCAGAAAAAGGTATCAGTCCCATTAAAATTTTAAGCAATGTCGACTTCCCGCTCCCGCTTGAACCTAGAAAAACATGCGTTTTTTGAGCTTCTAAGCTTAAGGTCACATCACTCAATGCCTTCTTTGCGCCGAAGGATTTCGATACATTTTTAAGCTGGATCATTTTTTAAACCTTCTTAAAGTGATATTAAAAGCCCTCCGCCCCACTGTCAAATTTTCCGTCCCCCGTCTCTGCTTCGGAGCTGGTGACCTAGGACTTGAGTGCATTGTAGGAGACTAAGAAATTGTAAAAAGAAATTTGGAGGTGGTGGCCGGAATTCATGACTCACCTCCTGTGAGTCACCCCTTTGGGGCTTCACTTCGTGAAGTGCAAAAATCGCATCGTGCGATTTTTGTGAACCAACAAGACTATTGCTAGTTCCCAATCAACGATACTAAGTCCATAAATAAAAAAAGCACCCCTTTGGGATGCTCTTTTTATTTATGGAGGTGGTGGCCGGAATTGAACCGACGTCTACGCTTTTGCAGAGCGCTGCCTAACCACTTGGCTACACCACCGATAGGAAGTTCATAAATCTAATATTATGGGCTCTAAAGATCAAGTGCAAGGACAATGTTGCGCCATATTATAAGCTCACAAATATGGGTGTTTTCCTAAAATTCGGTCAATGATAAATGCGCAATGGATAACTCCGACGTGACTATAGGTTTGTGGGAAGTTCCCCCACTGGCTCAGTGTCTTTGGATCTACATCCTCGCTGAGTAATCCAAGATCATTTGCGCAGCCAAGTAAGGATTCATAGCACTTTATGGCTTCATCGACTCTTCCGATTCGAGCAAGAGCTTCTACGTACCAGAATCCACAAATAATAAAAGCAACCTGAGGCTTTCCAAAGTCATCATCATGACTATAACGATATAGAAAGGCATCCTTAATTTTTAACGTCTTTTCAACTTTTTCTACGAGCATCTTTGCTTCTTTACTCTTCGGATCTAAGTAACCCATATTAATAAGTTGCAAGAGACTCGCATCCATTTCATCACTGTCAGGACTTCGAGTGTGGTGGCCTAGCTCCATATTAAAGAATTTTTGTATCCGTTTATCTGCTTCAATTTTTAACTTTTGCGCAAGAGTTATGATTTCATCTTCTTGATACATCTCGCCCAATTTTAAAGCTGCACACGCTCCTGCCCAATGGAACAAAAAAGTATAACAGTGCTGAAGGGTGCTATTTCTAAATTCCCAAAGGCCTGCATCTGGATGATCCATCTTGTCTTCGATGCTTTTAAGCAGTCTCAAAATCAATTCCTTTGGAAAGCGTCTTTTGCGATTCAAAAGCCTTCGATCAAAATAAAGATGAAAAATAGAAAGCATAATCTGTCCAAACACATCATTTTGCATTTGAGTGTAAGCGCCATTTCCTACTCGAACAGGCTGATTGTTAAGATAGCCGTCAAGTTCGAGTTCCTTTTCCTCTATATTTGTTCGACCATCAATCCCATAGAGTGGCTGAATGTTGTCAGGATTAAATGCAGCAATTTGTTCGATAAAGGACGAAAATCTTTCCATTTCCTCAAAGTGACCCATGATACTCAAAGCATCGACCGTGTAGTGAGAATCTCTAATCCAGCAATAACGATAATCCCAGTTTCGGCCACTTTGATCGTGCTCTGGGAGACTCGTAGTACCTGCAGCAATAATAGCGCCGGTGTCTTCATACTGATGAAGCTTCAAAGTCAGCGCAGAACGAATCACTGCTCGCTGATAAATTTTAGGAATACCGCATCTTTCAACCCATGTGTGCCAGTAATTTCTAGTCTTCTCAAAGAAAGATTCCGCAGTACTTTCAAGCGGAGCCTCAAGAGGAACTCCCCAGGAGAGAACCAAATCAAATGTGCGCTGAGCAACAAATTCTGTTTCGTCCATGATGTAAGTG
>JAEYZS010000166.1 GCA_023427925.1 Pseudomonadota bacterium
ACTCATCCCCGCGTCCGGTCCGCACTCTAACCATTTATAAGATTTAAAATTCAACGACAGCGGATCTTTATTTTCCTCATCCACAGCCAAAATATATCCATGCGGATCCAACCGTTTCGCATTGTTCGTGCAAGCAACAAGCACAGTTCCTGAACCGGAAAGAATCTGAATATCCTCAGGACGATTGAGCGGAGTCGCATCCAGCAATATTGCGGCCATTCGAGTTTGAATAAGTAGGTCCGTAAGATCTTTGAATTTTCCTTTAAGCTTTGGGTTATCTAAAGTTATCGGCTTCCACGTTCCTGATTCCAAATGGGCGACATAAAGAGTTCCCGTATCAAGGCTCCCAGGTCTGTCAGAAATAAACTTATAAAGATGCTCATCATTTGCATCATCGCCTGTGTAAACAACAGCGCGACCATCACTAGCTATGACGGTCGTAGCACATTCATGCGCACATCTGCCCATCGATAAATGTTTTTTGGCGTGACCCGTAAGAGGATCAATTTCAACAACCCAACCGTAGTGCTCTGGAGGAAAATCATAAAATCTTTCCCATCCATATTTCGCAGTGTTGATTTTTAATCTAATATTTTTTTTGTACTCTACTTCGCCAAAATAGTCGTCGTAGTTTTCTTCGCAAGACAAAATCGTTCCCCAAGGAGTCACTCCTCCTGCGCAATTTGCAAACGTACCAATAGCTGACTTTTTGCCAAGCACCTTTGCACTATTCGCAAAAGGAATTTCAGTCTGAGCAGTTATCCTGCGATTGTACTTAGAGTCTTTAACTAAGGACCATTCATTGTCTTTTAGTTGAATGTGAATTAAACTTCCGCCCACACTATAGCGCTCTTGTTCAACTTGTTCTTTTGATTTTTTATTAGCCTCACTTACCCCATGAGTCAGAAACGCATTAGGGAATTCGTTATTTACCCATAGTATCGCTTCGTTAGGTTTTCCTTTAAGAGGAGTAAATGCGATATAATCGTTGTTAATCCCGAAAGTGTCCACTTTACTAATTGGATCCTTCCATGAAATAACTTTGTGATAATTTAGACCTGAGCTCAACACCACTCTATCTTCCAACGATGGCAGTATTGTTGGAATTTCAGGATTCAAATTTCTGCGGATCGGAGAGCTCGAACATCCTGAAAGTAGACCTCCTAGAAGATGAGAGGACGTGAGAGTGATTGCCGCAATTCCAGTTCCTTTTAGAAAGTCCCTTCTGGTTTTCTTCACGTAAAATAAATCTCCTGGAAAATTTGCTCCTTAGGAACTCCGCGCGACATCAAAATTTCCTTAACCTCTTTGATCATATCATTGCCGCCACAAATATAATAATCCGCAAGCGTCCAATCGTAAGTAATCGGAAGTTCTTTAAGGTAATGAGTAACACGTCCCTTAAAACCTTTGTAGTTCTCACTCGGCTTTGAAACCGTCGCTATGTATTCAAAACTAGGATCTTTGCTGAAGTTATGTTGATACAGAATTTCATCTTCAGTACGAACACCAAATAAACAAACTCCCTTGGAAGGATGACTCTCTTTGAATTTCGAAGATTCCATCATAGATACAAATGGAGCAATACCAGTTCCTGTAGAAATAAAGAATGGGAATTTGGGCTTAGTAGTTTTGTAAACAAATTTTCCGTAGGGACCGGTTAGGTCCACAATTTCATTTACTTTTAAGTTTTTGAGATAATTGGTCCCTTTACCACCTTCGACCAGCTTAACACAAAGTGTGAGGACCGAATTTTCTGGAGGCGATAATATTGAATATGCACGAGACAACGTCTTATCGGGAGTTTCCGGGTCTTTAAATTTGACCATAATAAACTGACCCGCATCAAAGCTAAACGCTTCATTATCTAGCTTAAAATCGATTTCAAATACTGTCGGGGTAATAAATTCGTTTCTTAGGACCTGACCTTTAAATTTCTGAACTGCCATGTCGCCATCATAGGCAGGACTATCCTTTTTGTCCATCAAGTGTTATGATAATGACAAGGCGTTCGTACGCCTAGGAAGGAGGTGATGCCCATGATTAGTCTATGTGACAAAACATGGGCAGTGAAGACGATTTTTAATGAGAGGGTTTCTCACTCATAAAATTGAATTCATTGCCTTCCGAGGGAGGGGGAAACCCCTCCCTTGGTTTTTTTGGGGTAGGATTTAAATAGAACTATGCTAAGATTACGATATGGCAAAGTTTATTATCCTAATGATTTCCCTAATACTTTTTAATCCTGCTCAAGTTAATAGCAGGGTAAACTCCGACAAAGCCCCACCTAAAAATGAACTCGATCCTGAGTTAAAAAAGCGTATCGATAAGATCATTGAAGGAACAAAAAATGTGGGTGCCGTTGGTCAGCCGATTTCTGATGAAACCAAAAAGGTTCTAGATTCGTCGACGCGACTCCATCTAGATAGAAAAAATCCAGAAGGGCAGTACTCAACGGACTGTAAAAACTGGAAGACCATTGATCTCAGCAAGCAAAGCGAAATCAACTCAACAAAGATGTATTACAAAACCCTTGAAGGTGGATTTCCCTCCCTTATCGATATTAAAAATCAAACGATTTTCTCTTATGATGGCCAAAAACTTTTTTACACAAAAATCCTAAGCGATGCCGTAACTGGTCTCGTAAATAGTGTTCCTATCTATCGCGAAATTGAGGGAAAAAACATACAAAGCGGATTGGCTGGAGTTCTCCAAGGCATCTTGTTGGTCGCAGCAGAAAGTTCTAGTTCTTGGCTCCTCACGGGAAGCGGAAACACAGTCAGACTTTTACATATGCTAGTTGATCAGAAAAGCAAGGCTCTTGAAAACTACACCTCGGTTGTATGTACAAAGGAGGCAAAGTGTTTTCTAGTTACTAAGACGAAAGAATCAGAGGAGCTTCGCTTATCATCAAACGCTCATATGGCTCTCAAGGATTCTGGTATCTTTAGTGTAGAGAAGCTCGGAGTTTTTTTTAGAATGTGCGAAGCTGTAGATACCAAAGATTTTTTTAAAGACCTCGCTTCCGAGGTTAAGTCCTTTGAAAACGCCTGTGACAAATCCTTTTCTGCAAACCTCACCCAAATCGTCCAAGACCGGGTGAGCCGCATTTGCTCGGAGCTCAAATATCATATATTGCCAATGATGAAAACTTACAGGTGACTACTAACAGATTGTTGCATCTGAATGCGCTTTTTGCTACCTCTATTCTCCTTCAAAATCGAGGTTTGACTGGCGGTCGACAATATTGTTCGGGATATCCTGCATAAGGGTTTTTCTATCCAAGAAAATCTATTCTTGGATTCTGATCTTATTTATTTAAGAGATTTTATTTTTGCTGCTTGTAAAAGAGACGAGCTGAAAGAAGCTGGAATAGGAAAGCGCGCTGAGCTTCATAAAGAAATTCGGGGAGACAAAATATTTTGGTTAGAGAAAAATTCTCTCACGCCCGAGCAAACCAATATCTGGAACTTTCTTGAGCAATTAAAAATCGAACTCAACCGTAATCTCTTTCTCGGAATAAAAGATTTTGAGTCTCATCTGACGTTTTATCCGCCCCACGCTCATTACAAGAAACATTACGATCAATTCAAAAAAGATCCCGCGATTCCCATGCCAGAAAAGACCCGGGTTTTATCATTTGTAATTTACCTTAACGAAGGGTGGAAACAAGGGGATGGAGGAGAGCTTCGCATCTTCGAGCCGCAAAGAGAAAACCATGTTCTTGAGTGCATAGAGCCTCTCTTTGGAAGAGTGGTTTTCTTTTTAAGTGAAGAGTTTCCTCATGAAGTCCAAGAAACAAAAACTCCTCGGACCTCGATGACGGGTTGGTTTTACAAGTAAATTATTCTCTCGTAAAAAAACAGTGCGCACCGGACGGAAGTGCTTTTCCTTTTTCGTCCATCACAACCATTTCCTCAGCAATATAATCTCCTTTAAAATTATAACAAACTTGAGAAAGAAGATTCTTTAAAGCAAGCGGAGTATAGCCTTGTGA
>JAEYZS010000199.1 GCA_023427925.1 Pseudomonadota bacterium
GGCTTAGAGGCCTTTAACAAATCTTGCAAGAAATCAAAAACCTTTTTAGGTTTTTGTGCCATTCTTTCTTCAAGGACATAATCCGCATAACTTTCAAAACCTAAAACCTTTGCCCTTTCTTTTTTCAGCTCCAATGTGCGCTTAATGACTTCTTGATTACTAAACTTATCATTTACACAACGAGAACCATAAGCTCTCCACATCATCTCGCGACCTGCGCGGTCCTTCGCATATTTCATATATGGGACAAAACTTGGAGCATCGAGAGTAAAGAGCCATGTGTCCTTTAAACCCTTTTCTTCTGCTGCTTCTTTAGCGGCTTTACGGATTTGATCAGGTATACCGTCAAGTTTGGACTCATCGGTAATTTTATATTGAAATTCATTTGTTGCCTTCAGCACATTGTCGGAAAACTTTGGGCTCAATTGCGAGAGCTCTTCATCAATTTTCCTTAATACTTCTTTATTTTCCTTGCTGAGTAAGGCGCCGTTTCTTACGAAAGCTTTATATGTATTTTCAAGAAGTTTCTTTTGTTCAGCATTCAGAGAATCCTTTGACTCATACACAATTTTAACTTGTTTAAAAAGATCTTCGTCTAAGAATATATCGCTACTGAAATTGGAAACCAAAGCTGAGATTTCAGGAGCTAAATCCGCAAGCTCAGGTTTGGCCTCAGCGCTGTGCAAATTGAAATAAACATTTGAAACATTGTCTAAGAGATCTGACACATTTTCTAAAGCAAATATTATATTTTTAAAGTTAGGAGATTTTTCAGATTTTATCCTTTTTAGATTTGCATGTCCTTCTTCTATTCCTTTTTTTACAGCGGGTATAAAATGTTCGATTTTGATATCTTCAAATGGAACTGAATCAAATAAACCAACTTTTCTTTCAATAAATGGATTTGTCATATTATTTCTCACTTTCTAAAAATTTCATTACGTCGTTAGCTTGATCTTTAGTTGAAGCGGTTTTATCAAACCACGCGATCTTACCGTCCTTAATCAGGTATGCTTGTCTTGAGGCATACCCGAAGGTGGATGAAACATTAAAGGCTTTCATTACTTCCTTTTTTTCGTCGGCTATGAGGTCAAAGGGCAAATTATATTTTTTTTGAAAATCCTTTTGAATATCTACAGCATCTGAACTTACGCCATAGATCCTTACTCCCCGCTTACCGTGCAACTCTTCATAAGCCCCTTTGAGGGAATTAGCTTGAGCCGTGCAACCCGGGGTATCGGCTTTTGGATAAAAATATACCAAAACGTATTTGTTATTTTTGTAAACTTCCGCAAAATCGATGACCTTTCCATCTTGGTTGACGGCTTTCACACTGGGCGCCGTTGCTCCAAAGGTAAGCGATGCAGCCACTCCCTTGCCTGCGAAGAGGACAAGGCTTATTAAAACTATTTGGACAAATGATTTCATGTTGAATTTCCTAGCCTTACTATTAGCATATGAAGAGGTAAATCACTCCATAAGGACACTATTATTTTATGATAAAGACCATATCTTTACTACTGATTTCAAATGTGTTTATGACCTTTGCTTGGTACGGTCATTTAAAAGACCTCAAACACAAACCACTATACGTTGCGATATTGGTCAGTTGGCTAATCGCATTAGCGGAATATGTATTCCAAGTCCCGGCCAATAGAACAGGGATTAACCATTTTTCTCTCGCGCAACTTAAAATTATTCAAGAAATCATAACAATGGTGGTCTTCGCTGGCTTTGCAATATTGTATATGAAGGCTCCACTTTCAAAAAATTATTTGTACGCATCACTATGCTTAGAGGCTGCCGCTTACTTTATTTTTCAGGATGCTCGAGGTTAAAGCTGAGATAAACTTTCTTCGGGACTTTTGCCTGACTCCTCTGACTCAGGCAGGAATCCTCCGACTTGCAAGCTCCACATTCTAGCATAATGGCCACCTTGTTTGAGTAACGAGTCATGGCTTCCATCTTCGATTATTTTTCCTTCATGGAAGACGATAATTCTATCGAGTTGGGAAATGGTTGAGAGTCTGTGAGCAATGACAAGGACAGTCCTGTTTTCCATCAAGTCTTTTAAGCTCGTTTGAATTAATCGTTCAGTACTTGAATCCAAAGATGATGTCGCTTCGTCGATTAATAGTATTGGAGCATCTTTTAAGAAGGCTCTTGCGATTGCAATTCGCTGTCTTTGTCCACCTGAAAGCTTAACACCTCTTTCACCAACGAGGGATTTATATTGTTCTGGCTTCTCCACAATAAAGTCATGGGCGTGAGCAGCCTTTGCAGCTCTTACGACATCCTCATCCGAAGCGTCGATCCTACCGTAGCGAATATTTTCCATAAGTGATCTGTGAAAGAGCATCGGTTCCTGGGGTATCACACTCACATCGGCTCTTAACGAATCCTGCGTAACCGATCGGATATCTTGACCGTCAATGAGAATGTGACCGGAGTCGATCTCATAAAATCTCAAAATCAAATTTAGGAAGGTAGATTTTCCCGATCCAGAGAATCCAACAAGGCCAATTTTCTGACCGGCTTGAATTTGAATATTTAAATTTTCAAAAACTTTTTTTCCTTCGGAATAGGAAAAGTTTACATCTTGGAATGTGATTTCGCCCTTTTTGATAGAGAGCTTCTTAGCATCTTTTGAATCCACAATGTCGTGGGAAACAATCATGATCTTCACGCCATCGGTGATATTTCCGATGTATTCAAAAAATTCGAGGAATCTACGACTCAACCCTCTAGCATCATTGATAATAAGTAGAGACAAAGAGGTTATCATCGAAAACTCACCCACTGTGATTTCTCCCCGCTGCCAGATCTTAAGTCCGTAAATAATCATGGCGACTTGTAGAGTGAGTGTAGATACAAACTGGAACCACCGCATTTTTTCCATAAACCAAAAAGTATTACGAGCGGTTTTAACTTCGTAATTCAAAAACGAATTTAAATGCTTTCTTTCATAGTCGAGTTGAGTAAAGAGCTTAGTGTTCATAATATTGGTAACGGCGTCGACAATCTTTCCACTCACTGTACTACGAGCTTCAGCGTACTTTTTAGAGTAATCACGTGATTTAAGAGCGAGTAAGTAGGACACAACAATATAAAATACAATCCATCCCCCTAGAAATAGTCCGAGCCCGCTGTGGGCGTTGAGCAGCAAATAAAGGGAGAAAGAAAACGTGACGATCACAGGCCAGAAATCAAACAAAATTGTCCAGAGTGCATGGTTCACACTCATTGAAACTTCAGAAATTCTGTTTGAGAGAGATCCTGAAAAGTGCGAAGAAAAAAATCGCTGAGAATGGTATTGGAGATAGTGATAAAGATCTACTCTTACTCTTCTTCGTAGAGACGGACCAACGATAACAAGCATCGCGCCACTGGCTCGACTAAATAATAGAATCCCGATACTCAAGCCAACAAAAAGAGTTAAAGGTTCTTTATATTGTTCAAACAAAGAAAGATTTGGATCGATGGCTTGAAGTGTGTGGACATCAATTAGTTTTTTGATTGCGTAGGGAATGAGAATTTGACACCCAGCTTGACCCAATTCCAAGAGGAACATGAGTAGCAGGCTCCACCTATAAAATTTAAGAAAGTGAGCGGCAAATCGAACAGGCTTATTGGGAAGAGCAGGCGCATCCTGCGAAGAATAAATATCCATCTCCCCACTATGCCACATCCACCCGGTGCCCGTCGACTTTTGCGAAATTCCTACACCAGAATCCGTACTCCGTCCCGCCTAGGTATAAACTGGTGGTGGAGGCAAGAATTTGATGCGGTGGGTTCCCAAAAGGCGACGGGCACCCTTTGGGGGGTTAGAATTTTACGCCGCAGCCGTAGGGTTTTGTTGTTGAAACTTTTACTGGTTGGCCAGCCATTGAGCTCTTTAACGC
>JAEYZS010000258.1 GCA_023427925.1 Pseudomonadota bacterium
AAGAGTAAAAGTTCTTGATGCTGGTGATTCTTCATTCTTGCCAGGCGAACAGGTTGAGAAGGCTGAGTTCGAGGCAGAAAATGAGAGAGTAAGAGCTCAAGGTGGCCAATTGGCAACTGCAGAGCCATTACTATTAGGTATCACTAAGGCTTCATTAAGTACTGAATCATGGATTTCGGCAGCGTCATTCCAAGAAACTACGAAAGTTTTAACGGAAGCAGCTCTAAGATCTAAGACTGACAGCTTAAGAGGCTTAAAAGAGAACATCATCATGGGTCGCTTGATCCCAGCAGGTACAGGTCTTCAAACTTATAAGACCTGGAAGATTGCTGTAGAATCTAAGGACAATGACGTTGCGGCAAGTCTCCCATTTGCGATGGGTAGCGCGCAACAACCTCAAACTTAAGGTATTTCTTGATAAGGCAATGGCATAGGCTGCTGCCTCATCAGGCTTGGGATAGGTTATTAATCGGAAAAATTGAGCTTGGGCCCTATAAACTGGGGCCTAAGATTGTGAAAAAATTGCCCTAAAACGGTGGCTGTGCTGAGCTCAAAAATAGGGATATTTGAAACTTGACGTGAGGTGGAAATTTGTATACTTTTCCCCCTAATTCTGAAAGCACTGTAATTGAGGAAAATTGCAGTATTTAAATTGGAGAATGAATGCCTACTATTAATCAGTTGATTAAAAAAGAAAGAAGCGCACAAAAAGCGCGTTCAAAGTCACCAGCATTATTAAAGTGCCCTCAAAGAAGAGGAGTTTGCACAAGAGTTTATACAACAACTCCTAAAAAACCGAACTCAGCTCTTAGAAAAGTTGCGAGAGTAAGATTGAGCAACGGTTACGAAGTTACTTCTTACATTCCTGGTATTGGTCACAACTTACAAGAGCATAGTGTTGTTATGATCAGAGGCGGAAGAGTTAAGGATTTACCGGGTGTAAGATATCACATCATCAGAGGTATTCTCGATACTCAAGGTGTTCAAAATAGAGCAAATGGTAGATCAAAATACGGAACTAAAAAGCCAAAGAAAACAGCTTAATTAAGTAAGGAAATAAAAAATGTCTCGTAGAAAAGGTAATTATAAAAGAGAAGTTCTTCCGGATCCAGTTTACAACGATGTAACGATCACAAAATTCGTCAACACACTTATGGAAGGTGGGAAGAAGACAACAGCCCAAGGAATTTTATATACTGCATTTGATGAAATCAAAGCAAAAGTTCCTGCTGAAGAACCACTTACGGTTTTCAAAAAAGCTATCGAAAATGTAAAGCCATCTCTTGAAGTTAGATCAAGAAGAGTTGGTGGAGCGACTTATCAAGTTCCAGTTGATGTTAGACCAAACAGACGTTTAGCACTAGCAATGAGATGGATCGTTGAATACGCAAGAGCACGTGGTGAAAAATCAATGGCTGCAAGATTAACTGGTGAGCTAGTAGATGCTTACAACAAGCGTGGAAACTCTATCAAGAAGAGAGAAGACGTTCACAAAATGGCAGATGCAAACAAAGCATTCGCCCACTACAACTGGTAGTAGTAGAAGGTACGCCGTACCTTTTTGATTGTCGGCGCGTCAAACGAAAGCCCTAGCTTAAAAAGCTGGGGTTTTTTTATTTTTAGTAAAAGTCACATCAATAACTTGAATCGGGTATAACACGGCGTTTCGACACGCGGGTCAGTAGAAAGTTTGATTTTTACGTGACCGGAGACTGTTAGCTTTTTAATTTCTTGAAATGGCTTATACCGAACAAGAAATTCCTGCTGAGTTTGTTTCAATTAGTAATCAAAAGAAAACTTCGGGTGTTGTTATCACTCGCCAATATGACGAAAAAGAGAGAAATCGTCGTATACTAAAATACAGCGGCGGTTGCGTAGTTGCCGCTATTGTAAGTGTTTTTATCCCACTTGTCCATTTTGTATTAGTGCCTGGCTTTTTTATCGCCGCAATCGCCTTTGCAGTAATCAATAGTCGCCCTGCCAATATAGAAAGAGCCAAGGCCAAATGCCCTCAATGCGGATCAGACTTTGTTATTTCAAAAGGTAAACCTGTATTTCCTATAGAGGATATCTGCGCTTCCTGCCGTCACAAAATTACCATCAACAAGGTATAGTTCGAAATGTTACACAATCTTTGGCATAGATCGTTTCATAATTAAACTGCCATAGGCACCTTGCCTTAAAGAGGGGAATCTATGATCAAATTTTTACTGGCAACAATGCTTTTCGCTTCAACTGCTTTTGCCCAACCTCAAGTGCAAGTCAGCATTGATGGTGTTCAATACTACTGCTCTCAAGATCCTAACAATTCACAGGTTGGAGCATGCGAACAAGCAGCAGCAAGGTTTACCAAGGAGTATTCAGTTTGTAAATCTGTCGGCTATACTTCGCAGAGCTGTTTTAATAGTGTTAATAATAAAGTCCATGATTCGCTAAAAGGTTGTTTAGAGGTAGCTGAGGTTTGCAACAATACCTGTAAAAATGCAGGCTTTACATCACAGAGTTGCTATAGAACTTGCTATAAATAACTCAGATATACATTTGAATTAAAAGTTCAAATTCCTTGAAATATCCCAAGTTCTTAATTAATTTCTATGATTTAGATACATTGAGAACTTGGAGAATAACGTGTCGTTTTTAGACCCAAAAAATCGTGATGAGTTGAAGTGGACCCGAAATATCGGGATTATGGCGCATATTGATGCCGGTAAAACGACTACGACTGAAAGAATTCTTTACTATACTGGTCGCAATTACAAAGTCGGCGAAGTCCACGAAGGTAGCGCCACGATGGATTGGATGGAGCAAGAGCAAGAGCGTGGTATCACTATTCAAGCTGCAGCGACCATGACTCAATGGAAAGACCACCGCATAAATATCATCGATACTCCGGGACACGTGGACTTTACAATTGAAGTAGAAAGATCTTTGAGAGTATTGGATGGCGCGATTGCAGTGTTTGATGCAGTTAATGGAGTAGAGCCGCAATCGGAAACTGTTTGGAGACAAGCAGACAAATATAAAGTACCTAGAATTTGTTTTGTAAATAAGATGGATAGAATCGGTGCGGACTACAAAATGTCCTACGAATCTATCGTCGAAAAATTAGCCGCAAATCCGATTCCAGTGCAAATGCCTCTTGGCTCGGAAGACCAATTTAAAGG
>JAEYZS010000315.1 GCA_023427925.1 Pseudomonadota bacterium
CGTCTTGAGTAGACCAAATATTCTGAGTTTCGCCTTTTCACCAGCCTTTACAGTTTGGAGTTTATGCTCACTTTTTATTTTAAAGTCGCCATCGCAAGTTATTTCAGCATTAAAAAACTCGATACCCGTCAAGGTGTGAGCCTCTTTCTGACGGAGTCGAATCGCCTTATTGACTATTTCTACCGAATAAGTATTTGTGTTCGTAGTATCTAACAAGAATTTTTTGGGATTCTTAAAATCCTCGACAGCGTAGGTTTCTAAATCTTGGATCGTAAAGGTTTCTTCAACATTACGATGTGGATGAGAAAAGCTCATCACAGAGGAAGCCGGTGTATCCTGCGATTTCTCTACGCCTTCAGCTACAATTGGATCTTTTTGATCCTGATCTGCATTTTTGAATTCGCGGGCCAACGCCTGTTCATATTGTTTTGTAAGATCGCGGTCGCTCGCAATAAATAGATCGTTAGCAAAAGCTGTTACTGAAACTAATGTAAGAAGAATCCCAGAAAAATAATTCATTTTTACCCCTCCCTGCCAACTTAAGTAAGTTTAATAGATTCCACAAGATGGGTAACAAAATTACATAAGACTTTATTGGATCTCAGTATAAATACCACATGCTCTTACCCTACGATTAAAAACACTTCATCCAGTATCAATTCATTTTCATTTGAACTTAAAAGCATCAAAACTCTGGTAAAGTTTCAATTCCTCTGATTATATTTTTTATCAATTATTATTAGGGGGAATTTATATGCGCATTTTATTAGCAGTTTTGTTATTGGCTTCTACTCACTCATTTGCAAGTGAATTTAGTGAAAGATCTTGTGAGAATTACTCAAAAGACGATAAGTATAGAAAAGCATTAGATGTGGTTGCTGCCATGGTGACTAACTCTGATCGAAATGAGCTTTGCTCACTTCCACACTTGATGGATGTTCATGTTACTAGCTCAAACATATTTAATCTCGAAACTAGAAGAGAAGAGCCTCATTCATGGGTTACACTTCATTATTCAGAACACTCTTGCCAATATTTTGTTAGAGACCAAGACCTCGTTGTAACAAAGAAAAATTGCTACAACACATGGTAATCTTTTAAAGTTTTTTGCGATTGAGCCTGAGGGCATTTCCAATCACTGAAACAGAACTAAGGCTCATCGCAAGACTTGCAATCATTGGACTTAATAATATTCCAAATGCAGGATATAGAATACCCGCTGCAATAGGGACTCCCAAAGTATTATACCCGAAAGCAAAAATTAAATTCTGTTTTATATTGCTCATTACAAGATGGCTTAATTTGTGAGCGCGAACTATTCCTGTCAGATCACCCTTTACTAAAGTTATCCCGGCACTCTCCATCGCAACATCCGTTCCGTCACCCATGGCAATGCCGATTTGTGCTTGCGCCAAAGCTGGAGCATCGTTTGTTCCATCGCCAGCCATTGCTACAATTTTACCTTCAGCTTGAAGCGATTTTATCTTTTCAAGCTTATCTTCCGGAAGAACTTCGGCGATAAACTTATCAATATTTAATTTTTTGGCGACAGTTTCAGCTGTATTCTTGTTGTCTCCAGTAAGCATAATAACTTCGATATTATTTGCATGAAAATATTCAATTGCTTCGCGAGTGGTTTCTTTAATTGGGTCTTGAACTGCTAAAATTCCGGCAGCTTTGCCATTAATAGCCGCTAAGACCACACCCAAACCTTGCAACTGAAGTTCTTTGGCCAAATCGGATAATGTTTCACTCTCTACATTATATTTTTTTAACAGTGTTGAATTTCCGACTATAACCTTCTTTCCATCAACCAAACCTTCTATACCCATTCCCGTTTGAGATTTAAAGTTTGTAACTTCAAATATTGCCAATCCTTTTTTGGTTGCGCCACTAACGATGGCATGGGCAAGGGGGTGCTCGCTTGCTTTTTCTAAGGATGCAACTAGCGCAAGAGTTTCATCTTCCTTAAAACCATTTATTGTTCTAACTAAAGAGAGCTCTGGTTTCCCTTGAGTGAGCGTTCCCGTTTTATCTACAACAAGCGTAGTGATTTTTTCCATGACTTCGAGGGCCTCGGCATTTTTTATCAAAATACCATGCGAAGCTCCCTTACCTGTTCCCACCATTACAGACATTGGAGTGGCAAGTCCTAAGGCACAGGGACATGCGATAATCAACACGGCAACAGCGTTGATAAGCGCATAAGACAATGCAGGCTCTGGCCCAGCGACAAACCAAATTCCTCCTGCTAAAACTGCAATCACTATCACTATCGGTACAAAGTAAGACGAAACCACATCCACTAGTTTTTGTATCGGAGCTCGGCTCCTTTGAGCCTGTGAAACCATTTTTACAATTTGGGAGAGCAAAGTTTCGCTTCCGACTCTGGTTGCACGCATAACAAATGAACCCGTCGTATTGAGGGTAGAACCCGTCACTCGACTTCCTTTGCTTTTTTCTACCGGGATCGGCTCTCCTGTGATCATCGACTCGTCGATAGCGCTTTCGCCCTGTGTGATTTCTCCATCAACTGGAATCTTTTCACCTGGCCGCACTCGCAAAAGGTCACCCACTTTTACTAGATCTAAAGAAATGTCTTCTTCAATTCCCTCGGCGCTGATTCGTCTAGCTATTTTGGGTGTAAGACCGAGGAGGGCGCGAATCGCGTTTCCAGTTTTGCCACGAGCTTTTAACTCTAAAACCTGGCCTACAAGAACAAGCGTAATAATTACGGATGCCGCTTCATAATAAATGGGCAGCATACCTACGTGTTTTAAAGATTCTGGAAAAATATCCGGCAAGAAAGTCGCAACTACACTATAGAGATAAGCAACACCTGTTCCAAGCGCAATAAGGGTAAACATATTTAAATTTTTTGATTGTATCGATTTTAATCCCCGCTCGAAAAAAGGTCTCCCTGACCACAAAACAACAGGTGTCGCTAACAAAAACTGAATTCCTGCATACAGCCAAAAAGGCATCGCATGCTGAACAGGTTGGCCGGGAATTAAATCCGACATGGCAAGAAGGAAGATCGGTACTGTCAATATAGTACTGACTTTCAGTCGTTTTCTAAAATCATCTAGCTCGGTCGTGTCTTCCTCTAAGGAAATTTCCTCAGGCTCTAACGC
>JAEYZS010000005.1 GCA_023427925.1 Pseudomonadota bacterium
GCCGGTAAGTATCCCACATACAGAGATGGCGTCACTCAATGAGCAGTCTGTAGCAGATGCGCCTGTACAAAATAATGAATCAACGCCTGCAGTAGAAAAGAACGAAAGAGCTCCATCAAATCAGCAAAAAGCTCCAGCTGAGGCAACGCCGGGTTCAGTTCTAAATGAGATGGGTGAAGATGCGGCTGCACCAGTCGTGAGTGATAGTGGAACGGCGAGTGCTCCACCACCATCACAAGTACCAGCGGGAAGTCAGCCAGCACCGTGCCCCAATGGGCAATGTGGTTTACCAACGGCAATTGATCCGACTTTAACTAACGGGAAAACAAACATAATTATTAACTTACAACCCAACAACTAAAAACTTCAATCGTTAGAGGAAGCAGCAGTGAGAAAACATCTTTTGATTCTTTTTGTATTAATGGTGGCGATACCATCGTTCGCACAAAAAACAAAAATTAGAAAAAAGCGTGCTGAGTTTGACTCTCAGAAAGCTGTTCAAGTGAAATATGGCAGTTCGCTTTGGAATAAAAACTCTGATCAAATTGACAGTGGTGTGGTTATTTTAAGAGACGGAAAGAGTGGAAAGACGATGCAGGTCTTGCTCGAAGAAACGGCTCCTGACTCAGCTATTTTTTCTGGAACATATTCGATCAACTGGAGTGGAGAATCGATCAAGCCTGAAGTTTACGTTCTAAACGTCGATGATCTTGTTGAAGAAAAAGAACTTAAAAGAATTTTAGAGGATATTGTTGCTGGGAAGCTTGCACGGAAGCCACTCTTTTATAGAAAGAACGAAGTAGGTTTGCAAACTTTAGAGGTCTTCGAAAGCAAAGCGCAAGCTGAAGAAGCTCTAGCTCTGATTAGGTCTCAAAGTATGAGCATCCCACGTTTGGACGTTTCGTCTGTCACTTCAAAAGATTATAGTGCCGCGAAGGCCGTCATGGATACTCAAGAGCTAGCTAAATTTGCAGAAGAGAACGAAGCAAGACGTCGTGAAGTTCAAAAGAGACTTGTAGATCGATTCAGACTAGAAAGAACTGAGAAACAAAAAATAGAAAACCAGAGAAAAGAATTTGAACGACTTCAAAAAGAAGCCCAAGAAAAGCGTCTTGCCGATGCAACTCAATTTGCAGAATCAGCATTGGATTTCTATCGAGCGGGACAATACAGCCAAGCCGAAGAATATTTTAGAAAGAGCTTTAGATTAAATCCTTATGACACAAAATACTACTTTCAGTATGGAATGAGCTTATATAAAGGCGGTAAATTTAGTGACGCCGTAATTGTATTTAATATTGCTAAAGAAAATAAGGATTACGAAAAAGAATCAATGTATTACACAGGTCTTTCTTTATACGAATTAAAAGAATATGAGACGGCTTTTGGTGTTTTTTCTAATCTCAAGAAAACCAAAGACGAAAAACTTGCCCCTCTAGCGAGTTTTTACTCGGGACTTATTTATTATGATCAAAAAGCGTATGAAAAGGCAAAACCTGAGTTTGAAGAAGTCTTAGATACTTCCAAGGATCCAAAACTTGATTCTAGAGCTGAAACTTATATCGAAAATATCAGCCAACTAATACACTTCGCACGCAATAAAGCAAAAAAGATATTTCTCACGGGTTCATTTGGAGCTATGTACGACTCAAATGTATTACAACAAAGTGATTCAAGCTCTGATCAAGGGAGCGCCTCCGAAGAAGATAGTCTTCGATATATACTTGGCTTAGGTGCATATTATCGACCTATTTTCACAAAGGCCTACGAGTTAGGAGTTCGCGCAAGGTCTGATTACATCTATACACAAAATGAAAACGCAACAGATTATGATCCTTGGTCGATTCAAGTGAGTACACCATTTTCTTATAAAACGGCGTTATTTGATAAATCATTTAAACTGGATATCAAGCCCGGATATGAATTGCTTTACTTAGGACAAGAAGCTGCTACGGGCGATCCTAAAAAGACACTCAAAGGATATTATCTTGATGTCACAAATACATTTATTATGAGTAACAGTTGGTTTACGACATTTACAGTTGGTTTTCGTAAAGACGATTTCTTCGATACACCGGATAGAAATGCAAAAAAAATATCATTCAAGTGGACCAACATGCTATTTATCAATGAGGCTAATACGAAAGGATTTTTACTGGATGTAGGCCATACGACATCGGATACAACATCTGATTCTTTTGCTACGAAACGATACGACTTGAGTGTTCTTTACATCAGCCCGGTATTTAAAGATAAGTATACTTTTGCGGGAGGCTTGGGTACCTATCTTTTGGATTATAAAGACAGTGCAAAAGAAAATGACTTCAATAAAACAGTGAATCTCACTCTTACTCGTCAACTTAAACCATGGTTAAGCGGAACGTTGTTGGGAACTTACGTGATGAACGATTCCGATACTCCATCTCAGGATTACAATAAGTGGACCCTCGGAATCGTATTTACAGCCGAATACGGGTTCTGATAACCAGGAATAAAAGTCAGCAAATAGACAAGTTTACTTTTTCTTTGCGTGGAATTTGAAAGGTAAAACTTCGCTAAGTCTTTCTCCGATATTGATACCTCGACACGATATTCCAAACTGGTTATTAGAGTTTTGGTCTTTTATAAGGAAGCTAGCGACCTGGTAGTTGTTAATAATATCAGCAGCAGATAGATTTAGACTTACTCCTACCTTAAGTAATTCTTCATTTAGGCTTTTCAGAGTTTTAATTTTGTCTTGATCGTATTGTCCCCCAGCTTCTTCTATGAGTGACCGTGCTAGATTTCCGAACCCGTGAGTATTTTGAAGTAAAACAGCATCTGATCTTTGAATAAGAACTCCATACTGAATTGCTTCGTCTTTGATTTCTTCCAGTGACTGATATTCGTCCATCAGAGAGCTTAGACCTATTGCACCGAACAAGAGATGTGCTGCAATCTCCTGCAGTATCTTATTCGATACTTGAGGACTGTTTACGTTAACTAAAGTAGCTCCTTTTTGCAGTATTATATCGTTCTTGCTGGCTACTGTACCCACGGAACAAGTGGGGCTAATTCTTATTTCTTGCTGACCTGCTTTTAAAACAAGATCTTTTTCAACGGTATAAACTATGTCATCCGAGTAAGACTCAGAAGCCGAGGCAATTCTTGAAAAACCTAGGCCCATCATAATAAGTCCGATAATAACTAAGATTTTTGACATAATCGTACTCCTGTTTAACTTTTGAACAAAAAGCCGCTGAGCGTGACCTTAAAACAGAACACAATCGCGCTTTCTGAAACCTGTTACTGATAGTGCGATTGATATGCCAGATAGGTTTATAGATGCTTTTTTATGAAATTAGCGCAATCAAGTAGATCTTGAGCTACGTATTCCGGCGGAGTAAAATTAGATTTTGAAGGATCCTCTTTACTTGTAGTTAGCAAGATTGAGCGTGCACCTGCGGCGTGACCGGCTTCGACATCTATCATCTTATCACCAATCATCCAGCTGTTTTTGAAATCAACTCCGAACTCCTTTCCTGCTTCTAATAACATGCCAGGGTTCGGCTTTCTCATTGGATGATTTGAGTCAGTCATATAAGGAGCGTAATAAAACTTTTCGATCTGAATCCCGTGATTATTACAAGCTTCACCAATACTGCGATGGATTTCATGAAGAATTTCAAGCGTGACCTTTCCCCGTGGAACTCCTGACTGATTAGTCGCGACGTAGAGTTTAAATCCCATTTCCACGAAGGATTTTAATCCTTGAATGGCATTTGGTAAGAACTCGATTTGATCTGGATCATTGAGATAAACTTTATCTACGATGATAGTTCCATCACGATCAAGGAAAACGGACTTATTCATATATATAGAGATTATTAGAGACTTACTTTTTAGACAAGGGATGGTGCGCCTCAAGAGTGCGTGCGAGGTGATTGATATCAAGATGCGTGTACTTTTGAGTGGCGGTCAGACTTTCGTGACCAAGGAGTTCTTGTATGGATCTTAAATCTGCGCCACTCATCAAGAGGTGAGTAGCGTAAGAATGTCTCAGAGCATGGGGGTTGATTCGTCTTGCAATACCTGCTCTTTTGCTCCAAGACTCGACAATAGAATATACTTTTCGCTGTGTGAGGTTTTCAAAAAGCATTTCTCCACTGTTTTTATACTTCTTAAGTATTCTGATTACTCCAGCAGGAAGAGCGATAAGCCTTTCTTTATTCCCTTTTCCAGTAACCAACAAAGTCTTACGCTTTAGATTGATTTGGGACCATGCTAAAGAAATGAGCTCTGAAACTCGCAATCCACAGCCATACATTAGAGCAATCATCAGTTTTTCTTGCTGAAGCTGAAATGTTGGCTTTAATTCAATCGACTCATTCAATGCGCGAAATAAAGACAAAACCTCATCCACGGAAAGATACTTCGGTAAAGCTGGGTTTACTTTGTTAGTATGTATGCGATGGGAAAGATCCTCTTCTATATATCTATTGTCATACGCCCACTTAAGGAAACTCTTTGCGCAGGCTATCTTCCGATTTTTCGAGGCTGGCTTGAGCTTGTTGAGGTTTGAAAAATTTTCACGAATCGCGATTAAAAGACTCTTTTCATCTAGTTTGCCCAATTTATAAGCAATACATTGATTATTAGATAAGTTATCTTGAATATAATCGACTGAAATATCGAAAAGCTGGCTTAAATCAGTAATATATGATCTTAACGTGTGGGCAGAATACCCCTTGACATACTTGATGTGGTGGAGGTACTTCAAAACTGATTTTTGTAGGCTTTCCATAATATTTTTTTTACGGTTGAGCTGCTTATTTATTTAAACATCTAAAATCACTTGTTTTTTAAATTAACGCTAGGTGTAAAATTTTTCTTGCATTAATTACAGCAGCCTGGTAAATTGTGCCTCGTGTCATGGACTGGTATTTAGTCCAGACGAATAACGCTTAGCTCAAAAGGTGGTACGTATATGTCTTCTGACAACATCATTTTACCTTCTAATAAGAATACTAACATCAATCCGTTAGATTCAGGGAATAACGGTTCTTCTCAAGAACAAAACACAACAATCGTCTATAAAGCCGAAGTAATGGGTCAGCTCCTTAAAATGGTGGACCGAGTTGCTTCATCGGATGCAAGCATCTTAGTTCTTGGCGAAAGCGGTACAGGAAAAGAACTTATCGCTAAAACAATCCATGAGAAATCAAGACGAGCTCATAAGCCGTTTGTTGCAATCAACTGTGGTGCTTTAAGAGAGTCATTGCTTGAGTCAGAGCTTTTTGGTCATGAAAAGGGTGCCTTCACAGGTGCATACACAAAGAAAATTGGTCTTGCAGAAGTTGCAAACGGTGGGACGTTATTCTTAGATGAAATCGGAGAGCTTTCACCGGGCATTCAAGCTAAACTTTTAAGATTCATTCAAGAAGGTGAGATATATAGAGTTGGTGGTAAAGATCCAATTAAAGTTGATATCCGTTTAATTTCTGCGACAAACAGAGATTTAGAAACAGAAGTCATGAAGGGCAACTTCAGAGAAGACCTTTTCTATAGAATCAATACAATCACTGCGCACATGCCTCCTTTAAGAAGAAGAAAAGAAGATATTCCATTGTTGATCAACTACTTCTTGGAAAAAGGATCTCATAAACACTTAAACCGTGGTCGCCAAATGTCAGAAGAAGCTATGAAAATCATGGTGAAGTACGACTGGCCAGGTAACATTAGAGAATTGCAAAACGTTTGTGAAAGACTTCAGATCTTGTCTGAAGGTCATATGATCATGCCAAATGATATTCCTGAGAATATCAGAAACCCTGATCAAAAAATCGTATTCGATGATTACGATCCATCATTAACATTATATGAATTAGAGAAAAGATACATCATCAAGGCCCTATCATATTTCGATGGAAACAAAACTAGAGCTGCAAACGCATTAGGAATCACCATCAAGACGCTTTATAATAAGCTTCATGAGTATGGGGAGTTTGATAATTTTGCAGTTCACTCCAAAGAG
>JAEYZS010000020.1 GCA_023427925.1 Pseudomonadota bacterium
CAACAGGCCTATATGCAAGCACAAGCTAGAGCAATGCAAAACCAACAAGTCGTAACTCAACAGCTTTACTCACTTCAAATGGAAATGATGCAAATGCAGCAACGCTATCAGTATCTCTCTTCGCAACTCTATGGCGGAATGGGCGGAGGAATGGGAGTTGGACTTGGTTTAGGAGTTGGAATTAATTTTGGAATAGGTGGCGGTTACGGAATGCCTATGCCAATGCCGGGCGGAGGAATCCCAATGCTTCCGGGTTCTGGTGGAACAGGTCAAACTCCGACAAGGTAATTTCACGTTATTATACTAATTAATACCCACTTACCGTCTCGTGAGTGGGTTTTTCATTTTTATTCTTAGAAGCATAAATCGCAGCACTGGTAGCAAGAACACCAAGAGAGATTAAAAACCATTTGTTTTTATAAAATGGCTCGTCTCTACTCTCAACCTTAGATACTAAGTCTGGACTGAGTTGATTTTGAGGTTCGTAGTGAGTTATCGACATCTGCTCTTTGCCTGGTCCGTAAGCGATCCAATTTCTGCCTGCTTTTGATTTCAAGCAATCTTTTGAATAATAAAGTATCACATCCGTATCAATTTCGCCTTCGTTGGTATGCGACGGTTTTTCACAAGTACCTGATACAAAAGGAATACGAGTGGGCACAAGTAAAGGAATTTGCTGGGCGCCAATTTGATAAGTCTGGGGCTTATAAATATCAGACAAAAAAGTCACGCGAAACTGTCCCGATGGAACTTTAATAGTTTCTATCTTACTCAAATCAACAGTATGACCGTTAATAAGAATGTACTTAAAATCACTTTTTAAAGATCCCACTTCCCAACGAATTACCTCATTAGAAAAGCCTTTCTTTACATTTTTAATGGTCTTCAACATACCTTTACTTATTTCTAATTTTGAAGGATCAATATCTAAGGAGAAACGTAATGCTTTTCTAATCCATTGGATTTGATTGCCGGGTTCAACTTCTGCCAATCGGATGAAAGAAAGATAAATAACTTTTCGATGAAGATCTTTCCACTCGTCTAGGTCCATCATTTCAATGACTCTCGTGTAATGTGTTCTGGCAAAATCAAACGACTTTACTAGATAGTACTTCTGCGCACTTTCAAATTCTTTGAGCAGTAAATCTACATTTCTAGTTTTAGGTGTCTGAGATAAGTAGTATTGCGAATAGCTTAGATAGTTTCTGCTGAGTTCTTTTGGAAGCTCCCTTTCTGTAACTTTAACAAGAGGAGAAATGAGATAAACTTTTTCTGCAGACATTGCCTGTATCGTAAAGCAAAGCAGTAAGGTTATTATGGTCAGCTTTTTCATATTATATCTCCGTAATAATTTGAGTTCTATTTTTTGGCTTTTCGCTATGGAAATTTGAATTTTTTGTTTTTGGATTAAGTACGGTTACAAAAAATGCGCCGGGATGCTGCGCAATCTTAGCCGCATTTTCGGATCGGACGAGTACTGCAAATACATCCGGATTTAGGGGCGCGCGCATGATTTTGATTCCTGAGGCTACTTTTTTAGGTGAGGCCTTACTATCGTATGATGGCAGGTAAAGATCCACTACTCCGAATTCTCCTAAGATATTTTTGAGTGCTTCAATGTTTTGTATCTCAATAGGTATTAGAGTCATCCCTTCGGGGATATATGTATCCACACTCGTGGGATCGGTCGCCGCTATCTCCTGAGGGGCATCTTTTTGATCTACTAGGAATGCACAGACTCCCAAGACGAGGAATGCCGCAATCAGGTGAGATAGTTTGAGGTGAGTCAATAATCGTATAACTTTTTGTTTAATTAAAATCATATCAGTTCCCATTTCTGTATTTAGAAAGATCAGTTCTCTGTTCGTTTTTTATTTTTTGACGAGGAGTGTTTCCCTGTGAATACTTAGAAAGTTTTTCGAAATCTAAGATTACAGAAAAAAATATCGCTATTATAAAAAGTGCTATGGCACATTCTATTAAAATCTGGCCAGATGAAGTTTTGGATTCCATACCTCTCCTTTCTGAACCAGTGTTGCGGCACAAACTCCGCGTACTTTTGTGGGGTAATGGTTCGATTTAAATAAATTTAAAACTATCTGCGGGATAAAATGAGAAAGAGGAAGTGACCAACGGATGCGAATAGTCTGAACATTTTCGAAAAATGGCAATGTATCATGGTCGGGTGCAATTGCATTTTGCGGTGTTTTATAAACCTTTAAAACCGGAAACGAATGATTCGCAGAATGTATCTTTGCACGGAGTTGGGAGAGAACACTATATGCTCGAGCTTTGCCGGAAGTAATTAGCAATTCCTGTTGAGCTCGGAGTACTCCTTGTTGAGTTAAATTAACATTAAGCCTTGCTTGGAGAACCGCTGCCACGGGAGGAAACGCTCTTGCAGCCAAGAGGGCAGTTCTTAATGCATTTTCCTCGACCCTCAATGCTTTTGCTCGAGGGTTAAGATCTAGAAGTGCTTTTAAGTTTTTACCTAAAATTTGTTGCGCCTCTAGGACATGTTCTCGACATAGTCTTTGAGCTTCAGTGTATTTTGTAATGATTCGATGACTAGTTAAGATCAGAACTCCTACACTAAAAAATAACGGCACTAAAAAGAGAATATGAATAATGACAAAACCTTTTTGAGCTTTCATATTCGGAGCTCCTTCATCAACAAAATTGTTTTCTTGTCAGCGAAAGGAGGACGAAAATCCAGACGGAAAATAGCTCTCGAAATATTCCCTCTATTTTCAATCCTGAACTGGTAATCTCGGTTCAAGAATAGAATGGATGAGATCTTTTGCTTTGCTTTCCTCACGCAATAGAATTTTTCATTCCGTTCTTGTTGGCAAATAAGGGACTCATAAAGGATGTGTTCCACCCAATATGATGTATATATCAAGTATGTTGAGCTCAAAAACAGTCCTACCACCGTTGCCAGAACAAGCGTGACAACAGCGGCTTCAATAGAGGATTGTCCTTTGGAGCTTCTAGCGACGATCATAATTACCTTTTCGAATTTCCGTGATTAGAAGCGCCTTTAAAAAAATCGCTCATGTCTTTTTTCTTGTAATGGGATTCGGAGACTTTTTCGGTTTGTACTTTTCCGGACTCGCCTTGAATGGCCTTTGCAACGTTAGCAAACTGAGCCTGAACGTTTTGTCCTACGACTTTTATGACGGCAATTCCTGCAACTGCCACAAGAGCAACGATAATAAGATACTCAATGAGGCCTTGTCCTTTTTGGTTAGGAAATCCCAAAAACGGATTCTTCTTAGATTTTTTATTTTTAAACATGGTTTTAACTCCTTTAGTAAAACTAAGGGAATTAAATGCAAACGGCGGTGCATATTGAAATGACTTTAAATATAAGAAGAGCATCGAAGTGATCGATGCTCGGATCTAAAAATTCGAAATTCGGATTTTATTATTTCTTTTTAGCTTTTTTGGCAGCAGGTTTTTTAGCGGCCTTGGCAGTCTTAGCTGCTTTTGCCTTTGGGGCGGCAACTTTTTTAGCCGCTTTTTTAGGTGCTACAGCAGCTTTCGGTGCCTTTACTTTCTTTGGAGCGGCAACTATAGCCGACTTAACAGCCTCTTGCGCAGCTGCTTTTGCTTTCCTAAGAGCCTCTAGTGGCTTCTTCATCTTGATGGCTTTACGAGCTAGATAAATGCGATCAATAACCTGAAGCGCTTCTTTTCTAAGGTCGTTTTCAAATATAAAACGATAAAAACCTTCGAGTTCAGGGCCCTGTCTGAATTTCTTTGGAGAGACAGGAACTTTGTCAGATTGAACGAAGTCAATTGCTGAACCGTCTTTAGAGATTTTTACTGCTTTATCCATTTTCGCTCCTTTGGATGATTATCTAAGTAACTCATCCAGATTGTGACCCGCTTTATGCGAGAAAAAAGGTCTCCAATGGTCCTTTTGTATGCCCTTCCTTGGCATTAGAGCCTATAAAATAAGCTCATGACCGTGGGCCATTATAGGGAGCATGACCAGTTGGGTCAATAGCTAAAGATTTCAGTATGCTGTCTAATGTCTAAACACTCTATGCCCTTGTCAATTGAAGGGAATTCTTTAAGTATCGACATGATGATTTTATTAGACGGAAAGCAGGTGGCAAAAGCCATCAAAGATCGCATTCTAGCTCAAGTTTCACAATTGCAGAACAAGCCCGGATTAGCAGTTGTTTTGGTCGGTGACGATCACGCAAGCCAAGTGTATGTGAATCACAAAATTAAAACATGCAAGGAGCTTGGAATAGAATCCTACCTTCATAAAATTTCTGCCGACGACAGTCCGCAAAAACTTTATGATCTTATCGCCGAACTCAACCAATCGAACAAAGTTCATGGAATTCTAGTTCAATTTCCACTTCCGCAAAATTTTTCTCAAAATAAAGTTTTAGATTTAATCGATCCCAAGAAAGATGTGGACGGTCTTACCCCTGAAAACGTGGGGCTAGCATGGAGTGGAAGAGCAAGAGTGTATCCATGCACACCAAGTGGCATTATTGAAATTCTAAAATTCTATCAAATTGCGCTTGAGCGAAAAAACGTGGTTGTTGTTGGGCGAAGTGAAATTG
>JAEYZS010000096.1 GCA_023427925.1 Pseudomonadota bacterium
TGGGTGTATTATTTAGAAAGAGGATACATCCGTTATGAGTAAGAATAGAACGCAAGAAGACGTCGAAGGCGGTTTAGATCTACAAGAAAAGGTTAAAAAACCGTCTTTATATAAAGTTATATTATTAAACGATGATTTTACGCCCATGGATTTTGTAGTTTACGTCTTAAAATCGTTTTTTAATAAAACAGATTCTGAAGCTCATGATATAATGTTACAGGTACACGAGGATGGCTCTGGAGTTGCTGGAATATACACTTTTGAAGTCGCAGAAATGAAATCGGCTCAAGTAAATATGTACGCTCGCGATAACAAGCATCCTCTGAAATCTGTGATTGAAAAAGAGTAGAGATTTCACAGCAAAAGTGTTCCTAGTCAGAGACAACCTGTCAGATACAAGTTGTTTTGACAAAATGGCAATGAGAAAAAACTCGGAGCCGCGCTAAGAATTTCTTAGCACACTGGAGGAGTACAACATGCTAACCGAACGCACCCAAAAAGTTATAGAATCCGCAATTGGTATGGCAGCGACTTGGAATCATGAGTTCGTTACCCTAGAACATATTCTCTTGTCTTTAGCGAACGACGCTGAGATTGAAAAATTCTTATCCGATTCAGGCATTGATAATGAACAGCTTAGAAATGATATCAAAGGCCACTTGGATCAACTGAGTCCAAAACAACCTGGGGACACTAAACTTCCTCAGAATAGGTCTGTAATCCCACAACTCACCTTAGCAATTCAACGGGTATTACAACGCGCTATCATTCAAGTTCAAAGCTCTGGCAAACACACAGTTCATCCTGAGCACATACTCATTGCAATGTTTGATGAGAAAGAATCATTTGCAACTTACAGCCTAGAGAATGCAGGACTCTCTCGCTTTGATGTTATTCAGTACATCTCCCATGGAATTAAAAAAATAGACTCTGAAGATTTACCTATCGAGGTTCGAGAAAATGGAACTCAAGGAAAGTCTTCTGCTCTAAAGAAATTTGCAGTAAACCTCAACGAAAAGGCCAAGAACCAAAAAATTGAGAATCTTATCGGACGAGATCTTATCATTGATAAGATGGTCCAGACTCTTGTAAGAAAGAACAAAAACAATCCCCTCCTCGTGGGAGATCCTGGCGTTGGGAAAACCGCCATTGCAGAAGGATTGGCACTAAAGATCGTCAAAGGCGACGTGCCAGAATTTCTTAAAGATGCAGTTATTTACTCTCTTGATCTTGGGTCTTTATTAGCTGGCACAAAATTCCGTGGTGAATTTGAAGAAAGGCTAAAAGCAATCTTGCAAGAGCTCGAAGAAATGGATCACGGAATATTATTTATTGATGAAATTCATACTATCATCGGAGCAGGCGGAACTAACGGTGGGTCATTGGATGCTTCAAATATCTTGAAGCCCCCTCTGAGCAACGGAACACTCAGATGTATTGGTTCAACAACCTTTAAAGATTTCCGTACGCATTTTGAAAAGGATCGTGCATTGGTGAGACGCTTCCAAAAGATCTCTGTAAACGAGCCCACTTTGGAAGAAACAAAAAAGATTCTTGAAGGTTTAAGAGAGTCTTATGAAAATTTCCATACCGTATCTTATACGGATGAGTCTCTACAGGCCGCCGTAGATTTGTCGCACTTACACATCACAGGAAAGGCTCAACCCGATAAATCCATCGATGTCATTGATGAGGCCGGCGCTCGTGTTAAATTAAAGAAAGAATCCAAAACAGTCGAAATCAAAGATATCGAAGACGTTGTAGCAGAGATTTCTGGAGTGCCCGTTCATACTGTAAAATCGGATGAAAAGGAAAAACTTAAAAATCTTAATAACAATCTGAAACACGTTATTTTTGGTCAAGATTCTGCAGTCGAAGCGCTGACTTCAGCAATTAAAGTGTCAAGACTTGGTTTGGGTCGTGAAAATAAGCCCATGGGAAGCTTTATGTTTGCAGGTCCTACCGGTGTTGGAAAGACTGAGCTTGCAAAACAGTTGGCGTTTGCCCTAGGCGTTCATTTCCATCGATTTGATATGTCTGAATATATGGAAAAACATGCCGTATCTCGCCTTGTCGGAGCTCCTCCAGGGTATGTCGGATATGAGGATGGCGGTCTTTTAACTGATGCTGTCACCCAACATCCACACTCTGTCCTTCTAATGGATGAAATCGAAAAAGCTCATCCGGATTTGATCAATATCCTATTGCAAGTGATGGATCATGGAAAGCTCACAGACACCAACGGTAAAGTCGCTGACTTTAGAAATACAATTGTGATTCTAACCACTAATGCTGGTGCTCGAGAGATGAGTAAGAACCAAATTGGAATTGCACAAACATCGGCCGACAATTTTTCTGTTGATGCGATTAAGGCGGCGTTTAGTCCTGAGTTTATTAATAGATTAGATGGAATCATCCAATTTAAGCATCTCGAAGAAGACATTATCTTTAGAATCGTTGAGAAGTTTATTATCGAGTATCAAGAGCAACTCAAAAAGAAAAACGTTGAACTTATAGTCGATAACAATGTTAAAAAATTCTTAATGCAAAAAGGGTATGATCGAGCATATGGAGCCCGCCCGATGTCACGCGCATTACAAGAACACTTGAAAAACCCTCTTGTAGATGAAATTCTTTTTGGAAAGCTTTCCAAGGGTGGAACCGTTAAAGCAAAACTCAAGAAAAATAAAGTGGAATTTGAGTTTTCTGACGAGCTCGTTACTGCGTAATATAGATTTTAACTCTAAAAAATCCTAACTAATTTATGTTGGCTAGTGCCATTCTGGTGCTAGCCTTTCTGTTCATGATCGAACTGTTGTTTCTCACCGAATAGAATTGACAGTTTTTGAATTATTCCCATATTGTTTTCTTAAGCACTAGTTCTACGAGGAGGAACATTTTCTATGATGTGGTTTAAAAGAATTGGTCTATTTATAGTTACAAATATATTGATGGTTATCACCATTTCCATCCTACTTAATGTTCTTGGTGTAAGACCCTACATCACAGCTCAAGGTCTTGACTACGAGATGCTGATGGCATTCTGTTTAGTTTGGGGTATGGGCGGTGCATTTATATCATTAGGTCTATCCAGAATAATGGCCAAAATGTTGATGAGAGTTAGAATCATCAAGCCTACTAGTGCTACAGGTACAGAAAAAGAAATTATGGATATGGTCTATCGGTTTGCTAAAAATGCCGGTATCACAAAAATGCCAGAGGTTGGCATCTATGATTCTCCTGAGATCAACGCTTTTGCAACAGGGCCAACGAAGAATAGATCATTAGTTGCTGTATCAACCGGACTCCTTAATCGAATGAACAGAGAGCAAGTTGAGGGCGTGATTGCACACGAGGTTGCCCATATTTCAAATGGCGATATGGTAACGATGACTCTCGTCCAAGGCATCGTGAACGCTTTTGTTATGTTCCTTGCTCGAGTTATTGCCTTTGCAGTTTCCCAAAACGCAAAAGAAGAAAGCCGTCCAATGATTCGGTTTGCTGTGACTATCGGACTTGAAATTGTGATTGGTATTTTTGGTGCAATGGTTGTCGCTTATTTCTCAAGATTGAGAGAGTTTAGAGCCGACGCTGGCGGAGCAAGATTCGCCGGTCGGGAAAAAATGATTTCAGCACTTAAGGGCTTACAGGGCACCTTAGGCCGAATCGATAACGAGCAGCCCGCTTTTGCGACTTTAAAAATCTCTGGCAAGCCCGGAGGGTTGATGGCGTTACTTTCAACTCATCCTCCTCTTGAAGAGAGAATCAGAAGACTTGAAAGAGGCATGTAAAGCCTTTGAGGTAATTTTGAAAAAACATTTTGATATGATCATTAAAAACGGCCTTGTGTATTCACAGGGCCGTTTTCATAATACGGATATAGCAATTTCAAATGGTGTGATAGATGCCTTAGGAACTTTTGGAACTTCAAGTGCAGATAAAATTATAGATGCTAAAGGATTGCACGTTCTCCCTGGAGTTATTGATACTCAAGTTCACTTTAGAGAACCTGGTCTCGAACACAAAGAAGACTTAGCCACTGGGACGCTTGCAGCATTGACTGGTGGCGTGACAGCAGTCTTTGAAATGCCGAATACTAAACCATCTACGACGACCTTAGAAGCCATCAATGACAAACTCAATCGGGCAAAGAAACGTCTTCATTGCGACTACGCTTTTTATGTTGGAGCTGCCACAGATAATATTTCAGAACTTCCTCAACTTGAAAAGCTTCCTGGCGTATGCGGAGTAAAAATATTTATGGGGAGCTCTACAGGCTCACTCCTAGTCGAAGATGATCTTCATTTGGAACGCGTATTAAAAGCTGGACAAAGAAGAGTCGCTGTTCATTGCGAAGATGAATACCGATTACGCGAGCGAAAACATATTGCCGATGAAGCTCAAAATCCCCTAGCCCATCCGGAATGGAGGGACGAAGAAACAGCGCTAAATGCGACAAAAAGAATTTTAAAAATTTCTCAATCCACTTATAGGCCTGTTCACATTCTGCACGTGACATCCGCTCGAGAGATAGAAATTTTAAAAGACCATAAAGATCTAGCCACCGTAGAAGTGACCCCACAACATCTGACATTGTTTGCTCCTGACTGCTATGAAAAGCTAGGAT
>JAEYZS010000286.1 GCA_023427925.1 Pseudomonadota bacterium
CCTTTTGATACATTCCACTGCAATGAACCCGATAAATACAAAGGTTTTAAGATCGTTTGCGATGAGATGATCCGCTTTACTCATGCATATACGCCGTCCATTATGTCACAGGCTGCCATAGCTTCACTCTTAACTGGAAAATATCCATTTGAGCATGGTGTGTGGAATAATGGTGCTTCCTTTCTGAGTGCCCGGTTTAAAACCTCTTCTGAAGTAGCCTTTGAAAAAGGTTATCGCACATCATTTATATCAGGTGGTCCGCCTATCTGGAGAAAGTCAGGACTAGAACAAGGTTTTGAATCTTTCGACGATCATATTTTTGTGGATTACGGCAAATATTATCGTCCAGTTCTTGAAAATTTTCGCGCAGCTCAAGATTGGCTTAATAGTATGGGTCGGGGAGAAAGCTTTTTTAGCTTTATTTATCTTCCCGATCTGCAGTTTCCAGAAGTCCCGACCGTAGACAATGAGGGTTACGCTAGAGAGGCCACTTACGATGGGCAGCTGGATGAAATCGATGAGTCCTTGGAAGTTTTCTTTAACACACTAAAAAAACAAAAAAGATGGGATAACACTTGGGTCATATTGACGGGATTGAACGGAGTTTCAAGAGAGGCTCGTGCAAACGACTTCCAGGGCACAAATCTTTTTCATGAAAACACGAATATTGCGCTATTTATTAAACCCGCACTTAAGCGAGAACATCAAAATTTTTCTAAAACGGTTGATTTCAACACTAGTCTAACGGATGTTGGGCGAACAATTTTTGATCTTTTAGAAAATCAATTCTACGATACTACGACAACGTTATTTCAGACAATTAGTCTTAAAAACGCGTTGGCCTCGTCGGACGCTGTTGCCGAAGATCGTATTTTATTATTTGAAAGCGGTTGGCCTCAATGGAGACGATTGGGGAGAACTCTTTTTGCATTACAAAAAGACAATTATTTTATGCTCTACGAAAATCCACCGCGCTTATTTAATACTTTTATCGATAGAAATCAGGTCTATCCGATTGATGTAAATCAATCTTCGATGCAAGTATTAACTCAAACTGCAAACCAACTCATCAGTTTGCTGAATTTTGAGGTAAGTGAGAAGTTGGATAAAGACATTGCAAAGAAGTTCGTGCTTGCAAGGTTATTTTTTAAGTACGGCAAGCTCAACAAGGAAGTTTATAGCGATCTCTTTACACTTTATAAAAGATCTAGAGATGGCGAGATTGCAGGATGGTTAGCGCGTTTTTATCTAGAAAATAAAATGTGGAAAGAACTTATGGAGCTTGGCGCAGAAACTCAGCAAATGGATTGGGTGTGGCTAGCTTCTAAAAACTTGAACTTAGTTCCTCCACAACCTTCAAATTGTCTAAATTTATTGGATGGAAAGTCAGAAGATATTCTAAATTACTATACTGTTTGTAACGACACTACTTTAGTGCAGCTCTTGGGTTGGGTTAAAAACAGGAATGCTCCTGAGGCCGCAAATTATAGAGATAACTTCTTTAAATTGTATCGAACATTCAAAACAGACTTGGATATTCAAAAACTCAATATGCAAAACGGGTATATGTGGGACACGGCTAAAGATAAGGTTTCCCGTCCCCAAAATGTTGAGCTCGTACTGGCGCTCAATGAATTAACTCGTTACAAACTCTTAATAGACAAAAGATTTTAGTTAGTTTTATACTTAAGTGATGCAAAAAATTTTATTATTAATCATTTCATTTCTTATATCCAATTCTGCTCTCGCGCTCCCACAGGGATTTACTGGGTTTGAAAAGAATCAATCATCCATATCTTTTTTTGCAGGACAGCCGACATTCTTTCGTTACAATAAATTCCTAGACTGGAAAAACTCTTGGAGCATTGATGGCGGTTATCATTTTGACGAATACCCTTATGTTGCTGGGAACTATACAGTTTACTTTTACAATGTCCGTGATCGATTAAAAAAGGAGCAAAGTTTTTTCAATTCCTTACTATTTTATGCAGGACCAGGAATCTTTATTGGACCAGATTTTGGTGAAGAAAAATCCGATGAAAAAATCAAACTCGGTATTCGAGTTTTTGGCGGCATAGAGTATATATTCCGTGATACCCCTTGGTCGGTTGTAGCAGAGTTTGCTCCTGGTATGTACATTGAGGGAAATGAAGATTTCATTGAATTCCAGGGAACGATTGGACTCACTTATTATATTGGTGGAATCAAAAAGAAAATTTACAAATCTCGGTCATTGATACGTGAGGAGAGGAGCGAAGTTCCAGTTCGCCGACGGATAAAAGGTTCCTCTAAACCTCAGCGCTCACAGGGTGACACAAGTGAGTTTGACGAGTTCGAATAATTAAAATTCCATGAGTCCCAGCCAAAAAGGCTGGCTTGCGTCCTTTGCTAACGCTTTTACATAATCATTGAAGTTTCTCTTTTCATTAGGAAGAGTGAGAAAGTCGCTCGGAATCCAAGACTTACTCATCAATATAAGTTGATCGCCCGGCTGATACTTTATGCTATGAACCTGAAAGTCCACTTGTGAATTCACACCTAAGAGTTTGTGAGGAAGTGCGGGCAATAGGTTTTTGTCACTAAGATTCAGTGCATGATCTAGATCCATGAATAAGGGTAGAATGTTTTTTTCTTTTTTACTGATTAAAACATGAGGGTGTCCAACGGTTGCAAAATAGAACTGAGATTGTCTCGCTAGACCTACTAAGATTTCAAAACCCGACGTATATTCGTTTTTGTTTTTAGATTTATAAACGCTTTCATTAGCAAGAAGTAATGCAGTTCGAATGGAGTTTGCAGCTTTGTCGTAATTATTTAGTGCTTGGTAAGGGGAGGTGAGTTCTTGATCTAACTTTGAAGATGCGACGTAGTCTTCAATCTTGTTAATGAGATCATCCTTAGAAGTATCTTGCCCCCAAGGAGTCGCAACGATGAGTAAACCTTCTGCTTCATTCCAGTGCACAAAGGGGCGAGGTCTATAGCTACTATTTTCAACAAATGATCTTTCTACAAATTTCATAACCCGTATTTCTTTAATTTGGATGTGGCCTTTTTGTGGTATTCTCCATGAGGCACATCCATATTTCTAATCTTTTTCCAAATAGTTTTTGCCGAGTCGACATTACCTAAGTTTTCTTCAAGGACACTATCACCGTAGAGGTTTTTAACTATACCTAAAAGTTCCTTGGAGTACTTAGAATGCATTTCTTTAACATCAGAATCCTGAGGATTAAGACGTAGTGCTTGCTCTAATCTCGCAATGGCTAACTTGTAATCTTTTTTGTCATAGAATGTTTCTGCGTCGCCCTTAAGCTTTCTGATATCATTTGAGATTTTTTGTTGCAAGTTTCTCACTTCTACTTTTGATTTGTCTTCGAGATTTTCCGGGTCTGGAAGGGCCGAAGCAATATGACGAGAATATGCTGCAAGAGCATCAAGAGTCTTTCCTTCTCTTCTTAATCTCTCAGCCTGATTAAACAGTCGTTTACGTTGTGCTACTTGGCCGAGATAGAATGATTTTTGTTCTTTGAGCTGATCTCTCCTCATATCTTCGTTACTTGCAGTTTCCAGAAGCTGTGCTGCACGTATGTTCTCAGGATCAAGCTCGAGTGCAGGAGTTAAGCAATCCTGTAATCTCTCTGTGTTGCGATGGCCACTGTAAGAGATACTGCATTGTTCAACTATACCTTCGACTTTTGAGAGAAGCTCCCTTTGCTCCTGCTCTTTCCTCTCGATGTCCTTTTGTTCCATCAAGGTATCGATGGCGTTCTTAGAGTACTGCTCGATTTCTTTTGAATCTTTATAGTCTGGCATCAGGCCGTGTATTTTCTCTAGCTCAGTTAAAGCCAGCTCATACTTTCCTTGAGTATACAGTGTCTTTGCAAGAGTGTAGCTCTTGTCAACAAAGTCTCTCTGTTCGGGGCTTAAGGAGTCGATTGGTTTGGACTGATTTGTGCCATTACTCGATGAAAGTTGTTGATGGTTTGAAGAGTCCTCTCCTGCAAACATGAATAACATAAGAAGGACAAAAACTCCTCCGCCAATCATAATGACTTTCTTTTTTTTCTGTTCTTGAGATACACGGATTACTTTCTTTGCAGGATGTTCTCCGTCACTGTGTGAATCGGACATATAAGACGGATCATAACCCAAATCCATTGGAAGGTTTGAGATCTTTTCGGAAAAGAGTGGATCGCGGATTTCAAATATAAACAAATATTTACCAATTTGAATCTGATCACCAGATTTTAAAGGAACTTCTTTCCCAGCTTTAATCGTTTTATAATTCACTAATGTGCCATTTGAACTATTTTTGTCTGTAATGAAGTATTTCTTTTGCTTACTATAGATCTCACAGTGTTCGCGACTTGCTTTCGGATCGTTTACCGTAATGTCACAGTCTTCGTCACGACCTAAGATCCAGTAGTCACCTTCGAGTCTTAGTGTTTGAGTTGATCCATCTTCTTTTCTCAAAAGTAAATAGGGAACTCCGATACTCCATTCTTGGGATGTCATCTGAGGAACAAACGTTTTGTCATCAAAGTTACTGACCGTGTCTGTTTTTTCGTTATGAGTGATCTGAGGAGCTAAAGGTTTTGTGTTTTCGAGTACAGTGGTCTTGCTCTCCGTTTCCACAACGACTTCTTCTTTGAATGCAAATACATATGAAAAGGTACTGAATTTGTCATCGTCTTTGAGAGTAAAGTAGTCGGACTCTCGATAATTCAACGCAAGTTGAGAATACTTGGATATACTTTGCACGGTCCATTTATTCTGAGAATAAAAAAGTTTGAAATGTTGTCTCGAAAAGACCACATCATCCAAAATGATATCGCAATCTGCAGCTCGACCGGCAATATATTCTTTTGCCGGGTCTAACTCCAGTGTCAGTAGCTCGCTGTTGTCTTTAAATATAATCAGCTTCGCCATTAGAAAGACTCCCTTAATAATAAAACACATTCATTGTGCTTCTCTAACGCTTCTTGATAGACTTTATTATCTTTATCATTAATTAATACCATCACGTTTTTAAAAGAGGCTTTTGCGTGTTGGTACTTGTTTTGTTCCATAAACCGAGTTC
>JAEYZS010000294.1 GCA_023427925.1 Pseudomonadota bacterium
GGTGACCTCAGTGCACTGTCCAAAATGAATGCCTATACACCCCCCGCAAGTGCCGAAAATCCCAACTTTGATGATTTATTGTTCAATATGATGGTAGTCGAAAGCAACACTAGCATTGATATTCAAGATTCACCATACGGGTACGTTTATATAATATTCGCTAATAACCGAAATAGCTTTTCGAATTTTCATTCAATTCTAAGCGATCCTCGCAAGGTCAACGTGAAAAATACCGAACTCACCCAAATGTACCAAGAAGAGGGCAATTGGAATGAAGTCCCGCAATTACAACTAGCCAAAACATTTCTGAGATATATAAATGACCCTAGCGCAACGAATTTCAACATATCGCTGTACAGGTGTAAACTGGACAACGAATTCGAAATCACGGGAGATTGGGAAAAATTAACTTTAAACTCAACTCAACAATATGGAATCCAAAAAAAACCTTGCAAGTAAATTCTTCAAAACGTGTTTACTATTTTCTGCACACTTGTTCATTACTAATTGTTCATCCCAGGTTTATGCCCTTCAGGAATTTGCCTCTCCCATTGGGAAACCCCAAAACTCTTACCTTAAAGATGTAATGAATGATTTCAATCGCTATGAGGGCGAATGGAAATACCAATCTGGATTAACAGTCCTTACACTCAAATTTCGGAAAATTTCAAACCGCTACAATGAAAGCCGCAAAATTTACGAGGATTTGCTGATAGGAGATTATAAATACGTGGAAAATGGAAATCTGATAATCGATCAATTAGAAAATTTGAATTTAAGCATCGACCCCAATCATCATACATTAAATGGTGCCTCATTTATTTATAACTCCCAGTTTCCGCCATGTACCGATTGTGGTCCAGATGATCGCAGAATAAAAGTAAACTTTAGGGACCCTGAAAGGCCGCAGGTTTACGCTTATTTAGTGATGCGTTATACAGATGTAGGCGGCATTGAAAAAATTGAAGCTATTCTATATCAGGACATCGCATTCGTCCTGGATGAAACAAGCCCCGGCACAACACGGGTACCGATGGGAGAATACACATTTATCAAACAATAAATACGCAACCTAATCAAGGTCATCGACAAACAAGCTATGCGCTGAATTTCTTACTTTTTTTAAAATTATTCGCGGACAATCTTGGCTCCAATGGTCTTGCATTTCCGCCAGGATGCAAAAACTTCACTCACGTACATAACAACCACCCGGAAGTGGCGACTAATGGTGATCAATACGACGCCGCCGTAAAGATCCATTCCCCAAAGGATTTGTTGACACTCATCAAGTGCCAAAACAACAATCTGGATCCCAAAGATTCATTCGCGGTGGTGATATCGAATGAGGGTATATTTGCGTTAAGTATAACGGAGAAAATAATTATTGACTCGAATTTGAACAGTAACTGGCAAAAGTTCGTAGAGTCATACGAGACTGAGAGTCAATTTATTGTAGCAAATCCAAATTTCAATTCAGAAGAGAGGAAAAAAGCCCTTCAGAAACTACTTTTAGAAAAGTTAAAAAAATTAGGATTACAAGATAAGCTAGCCCTTTTTGAAGGCCAAGTTGAAAACAAAGAAAGTAATGATTTCAATTTATATAATATCAATTGGACTAAAATAACCTTAGATAAAAACAAACTAAAACGTAATCCGTGTTAAATATGAAAAACAGTTACTGTTTAATTATGCTTTTAACCTCGATATTCAGTCAACATGCCTGGAGTCAGTTTCCAATACTACCATTGGAGGAGACTGACTACCCACAAAATGCGTATATGAAAGACCTCAACGGAATATTATCCCATTGGGAAGGCACATGGGAAGGCACGACTAACGATAAAAAGCTGACAATCACATTCACGCTTTTTCCACAACATTATGATGACTTTTCGAAAGCTTATAGAGATGTGTTGGTAGGGAAGTTTTCTGTTCAAGACTTAAATTCTGGGCTCTATATCTACAACAATTCGAACGTCTTAACTTACGACGAATATTCAATTCAATGCACTCCCGCCAGGGATCAAATGCTCTGGTGCATTTTTAGGGATGTGGAGGAAAAGTGTTTCAATGAAGGGAGATTCACCCTTAAAAAATCAAACAACGAAGATCAAATCGTCTACAGCAATTTTAGATTGGGCGACACCGGGTATGGTGGATTTTATGATTGCACGACTTACCCAAGTCAGCATGACATCCCTATGCCATTGCCCACCACCGATTTGATTTTGTACCGTCAACCGTAACCACAAAAAAAAGCCGCTCAAAACAAGCGGCTTCTTCTTTATTATTCAAGCGATTACTCGCGGACAATCTTGGCTCCGATGGCCCTTAGGCGCTCGTCGATGTTCTCATAGCCGCGGTCGATTTGCTCGATGTTCTGGATCGTACTCGTCCCCTTGGCCGACAGGGCGGCGATCAAAAGCGCGATACCGGCACGGATATCAGGCGATGACATAGTGGTTGCCTTGAGTTGCGATTTGAAATCGTGTCCCATGACCACGGCGCGGTGCGGATCGCACAACATGATCTTGGCACCCATGTCGATGAGTTTATCCACAAAGAACAATCGGCTTTCAAACATTTTTTGATGGATCAGGACGTCTCCGTTTGCTTGTGTCGCAACAACAAGGACGATACTCAAAAGG
>JAEYZS010000257.1 GCA_023427925.1 Pseudomonadota bacterium
AGTTATAACAATGCATTGAAGGCCAATACTACCTAAAATATTTTATTTTGGAGCTGAGAGCGGGTTTTGTATTTTTTCTAAAACACCAGCAAGTTAATTTTTGCCAATGCCGCCAAGATTTTTTGGATAATCGACACGTTGATGATGTATACCCATCAAGACTCTCACAAAGCAATTTTCAATAATCGATAAATCTCTCAAGGTCAGATTACACTCGTCTAACTGACCGTCCATAAATTTTCTTTGAATGATGGTCTTTACAAGGTTTCTAATTCTCATTGGATGTGGCTCATCAAGAACTCTTGCCGCAGCTTCAATACTATCTGCTAACATACATAGTGCAGCTTCCTTAAATTGTGGCTTGGGCCCAGGATATCTAAACTCCTCTTCTGAAACTTCGTGAATTTCTTCGTCTTGGTTCTCGAGAGCTCTGTTGTAAAAGAATGAAATCAGAGTCGTACCATGATGCTGCTGTATTACATCAATAATAGGTTTACCTAATTTATATTTCAGGCCAAGTTCGACACCGTCTTTGACATGGGCGATTAAGATTGTCTTACTCATATGCGGAGAGAGATGATCGTGAGGATTGTGGCCAGGCTTTTGATTTTCAATAAAGTAGTTTGCATGTTCAGTTTTTCCAATATCGTGGTAATAAGCGGCGACACGACTTAAAAGCGCATTTGATCCAATTGCTTCTGCCGCTGTCTCGATCATATTTCCTACAACTAAAGAATGATGGTAAGTTCCAAGAGCATTTACACTCATGTCCTTTAATAGCGGATGATTCAAGTTTGAAAGTTCTAAGAGCTTTACGTCTGTTGTGCAATTAAACACAGTTTCTAAAAGTGGAACAAGAGTCATAGCAATAAACGCAGCAAACACACCAGAAACAAAACCCGCAACGGAATTCCAAAATACTTGATTCAATAGCGGAATACCTTGCTCTAGCTGAGATGAAAGCAGTGTTAAAAGAATTGTAATGGCCATGTTCACAAGACCTACCCTCAAACCCGCCACATAAATATCATTTCTCTTTTTACATGAATGCACTCCGCGAGCTGCTGCAATACCTCCAACTGAGACAAAAATAAAGTAAGAGAAACTCATATCCATCATAAAGCCAAAAGCAGCACTTAAGAAGACCGTAAAGAGCCAAACGACTTCCCCGCTATAAACCAATAGACCCACAAGCATCGGACCTGCCGCTACAGGGAGCAAATATTTGTAGGTCGAACTGGGTATGTAGCCGAATTTATCCTGAAGCGTTTCAACAAATAAGAATAAAATAAATTTACAAATGATCACTGTTAGAATTGCGATCGTTCCCATGATAGTCAGATCTTTGGGGTGAACCTTAATTTTGTTTAAAGAAAATCTTCGGACGTAAGAAAAGAAGACAAGAATCATACTAATAAAAAATAACGCCAGCACTATGGATTCAAAATCTTTTTGGCCTTCGGATGTTCTTCTTGAAACTTCATCAAGAACCCGAATGTGCGATGGCTGAAGAACAGTTCCTTCGCTCACAATGGTTTGGTTTTTTGCAACACTCACCACAACAGCCGGAATTGCAGAGCGTGCTTTTTGCTTTCTATTTGCAGTTTCTTGCTTATTAGGAGTGAGATTAGGAACAATCAGTTTTTGCGTAAACTTGACGATTGTATCCTTGTCTTTATCAGTCAAAAACTGACTGCCACGAATATCATTGATGGCTAACGATTTCTTTGCGTCAAAAAGCTGTCGAACATCCTTGATTAAAACCGGAAATTCATCTCCTCCACCGCCTCTTTCGACAACGCGAACAATGATCTGCTTGAGCTCTGCCTCTTCAAACTGGTTTAAATCATTTATAATTCTCTGACTCGATATACGATCAAGTAGGCGAATGATGATGTTCTCAAAAAGAACACTGAATCGTTTTTCAACCAGAGATTCAAAGATCTTAAGAGGAACTTGATTTGTCCCCAGCAACTGATCAAATCGTTCTTTGTGAGATATAAATTCCTTGATACGCTCTTCTCGCTTTAGTTCATCCTTAGGCCACGGTTTTTGACCTATGATCGAACGCATCTCTCTGAATGATTTGTAGACACCTTGAATGACCGGCTCATAAACACTCAAATCATAATCATAGACCGGAGGGATCGCATCCTCTGCACTTTTTTTGCGAATCGTTGTTTCAATTTCGTCAACAAATTCAAACGAAATAGGAGACTTGATATCACTTCCGGCCACTTCATCTTGCTGATATCCAGTATACGCAAATTCAAAATTTGAAGTTATAAGTAGAGAAAGAATTAACGAAAATATAATGACTAGGAATAATCTTCTTAAGCGAAATTTTTCTTCGATGATAAATAGAAATCGACCAAGCCAAGTTTTTTCAATCCCTAATGAATTCACATAATCCAAAAATTTATTTGAGTGATCTTCATATTGAGATCGAATACTCGTATTTTCTTTTTGGTTATTTTTTAAGATTGGCACCTTTAATCATTCCCTATGCTGCAACATCAATATAAATTCTACGCTGTTGTAGCCTAATCTTACCCTATTCTCAATAGAGACAACACTTCTAAGACATATGGCGTTGTTCTCTATTGACAATAGTCCTACAAACACAGACAAAAGTACTTCGGCCCCTTGGGGCTAGAGTCAAGGGAGCAAGATGAACACACCACCTGATAATCTTAGAAGTTTCGAGGCTATAGTCCAAGTCATGAAAACTCTTCGCTCCCCTACAGGCTGTCCTTGGGATAGAGAGCAAACTCACAAAAGCATTACTTCTTGCGCACTCGAGGAAGTTTGCGAGCTGATAGAAGCTATCGAAACAGAAAACGAAGAAAATTTGATTGAGGAGCTTGGGGATGTTTTACTCCAAGTGATTTTCCACTCCGAAATGGCAAGGCAGGAAAACCGATTTGATATTTACGATGTTTTAGAAAAATTAAACCAGAAATTAATTTCAAGACACCCTCACGTCTTTTCAGATAAAGCCGTAAAAACTTCTGAAGACG
>JAEYZS010000269.1 GCA_023427925.1 Pseudomonadota bacterium
CGCTTAAATTGTCTTTCTTGGAGAGCATGAAACTTTTTATTTGGTAATATTTGGATGTAAAACGCTCTGATTCCAATTACAGAAAACAAACACAACAAGAAACTCACTACAATGTAAAAACGAATGCGGCTAAACTTCATCCATTTATTTTATTTGTTGTTCTTCAAATAAGGTAGCGCGGTCCCTATAACCTAGACCTTGATCCGATCGAGAGCTGTGCTATGATTGCATCATGATACGTATCATATTTGGCTTTATTTTATCGTTTTCCGCTGGCGTTCTAATTGGACACTTTTTTCCAACCAAATCTTCTGAGCAAGCGTCGCCCGAAATACAAAAATATAATGTACTAAAAACAAAGTTTGAGAAATTGAGTCAGGTAGATCTCGAAGAATACGTGCAACTCAAGAATCAAAAAGAAAAATATGAAAAGGCCGATGAAATCTTTGGCAAGATCTTGACTATTTTTCTATACGATCTAGGCATTCGAGCCAGCCATAGCCAGCTGAAAGCACTCGAAGAGAGCTCTAAGACACCCGTTGCAAAGCCTGAAGAGCCCTCAATTCCCGTGGTTGTGAGAAGTCGAAACGATCAACAACACACTGTCATCACCTCTGAAAGAAATAAAAATTGGATCACGGCTGGAAGGCAAGCTCGTGAACTCTACAGTGAAAATGAAATCGAAGACTTTTTGAAAAAAACTGAGATATCCGATTTCTTCTCTGAATTAAAATCGGCTCGATCTCTTACTCAAGAACAAATTCAGACTTTAAATGGAACTTATTTAGGTGAAATCGTATTTGACGATAAGTCGAAGACAAATTGGCACGTGGAAATGAGCTTGAATGGTCAAGTTGTTAACGGAGAACTCACAGGAAGAAGCTTAATTGTCCTTTCAGAAAACGGAAAAGCATTTAGTACTTCTAGACACCGAAAGAGGCCTGAAAACTTCCAGGGATTTGCGAACGACGAAAATGCCTTTCTTATAAATGTATATGGCGACAAAGGTTATTTGCAGCTTTACAACATGGAGCGAATGAATATGCTCTCAGGCTTGTTTTATCTAAGCACTGGCGTAGGTCAATTTTCCAAGGCGGGAACTGTAACTCTAAGAAAGCGTTAATCAAATAGGGCTATCTTTAAAACCTATTCGACCGATCATGGGAAGTTTGATCGCTGGTCGTAAGAAGTCTACACCAAATGATAACCCTAATACGTTGACTTCAACCCCTTCTCCAAGCCCGAGTGTAAAACCCAATATTCCAAAGATCGAAAACTGAACTCCTGTCTTAGTTTCAGACCAGCCCACGAGCGCCCCTTTGTTAATCCAATCTTTTCCTATTGCATGTGGTGGAAGCTCAACTCTTAGTTCTGGAACAGATCTGATGATGTGAGAAATAAAGGTATTGCTATTAGGTCCTGGCCACGCTTCGTATTTATTATTGTAATAATAATTCTTTGCTAGCTCGTCGATTTTAGGAATTGCAGATTCTGCCTTCTCTCCGACGAGTTCTGCCACCACATAAGGCTTTTCTCCGTACCATAGACGATCTGGAATATCTTTTTCCATGACAACTGCTTCTCCACCTCGACGGACTCGCCATCCCATCACATGGTAAGTTGTATATTGATCGGCTCCTTTTGCTTTGGTTGCAATCCAACTGTGAACGGCAAAGTAACCTCTCCACCCATAAGTGCGAGCGGCATAAATCTGAACAACTGCTTCAGTCTCTTTATTTGGCAGTGGGGCTAAACCGGCACTGTCCCGAGGAGCATTGCTCCAATGATACTTTTGAGCACAGGAAATAGAAGTAAGACTTAGGAATAATAAAAAAAGAACTCTCATATCCGAGAACTCTATTTAAGACTCAACATATTAATCAATACAAGAAATTAGTTTTGTAAAACAATTCTTTGTCCAGACAACTGTACAATTTGTCCTTTTGTAGGTTTTTGCAAAGATAAACGCTTTTGTGCGAAATTTTCAATTCGCTCAGGACGAAGTGCTTGCGCCAATGTCATTTCTTGTAAGCGTTTAGTTTCCATAAGGGTCTTGTGTTGTCGTGAATCTTTCAAGAGTGAATAACCCACTCTACGCACTTCCATCTTGATAAAAACGACTGTGAGAAGTGTAAAAATAATTAATCCTACGCTGATAAATGGCCGAATTGCAGTTGATGTTGCTAGCTGTCTCATAATTCTTTTGTCCTCTCGAATACTCTTAATTTTGCACTTCTTGATCTTGGATTATCTTTTTGTTCTTCTTTTGAGGGTTGAATCACTTTTTTAAACACTGGTTTTCCAATGTGATCCAAACTCAACAGAAGTCTTTTGACTAAACGATCTTCGCTGGAATGAAATGTAATAACAAACAATCGCCCTTGGTGATTCAACATCTCAACGAGATTTGTAATTCCATCATGTGTAGCATTCATCTCGTCATTGACGACAATGCGAAGTGCTTGGAAGCACTCTGTAGCTGGATGATGACCCGACTTTCTCCAGCCGAGGGATTTTGCGATCACGTCGGCAAGCTCTAATGTCGTTTCAAAAGGCTTTTCTTTTCTTTTTGTTACAATGGCTTTAGCGACGCGGAAAGATTTTTTTACGTCGCCATATTTGAAAAAAAGATCCGCAAGATCTCTCTCATCCCATTCGTTGACAATCTCACGTGCCGAGAGATCTTGCGTCGGATCCATCCTCATATCCAGAGGACCGTCATGATAAAGGCTGAAGCCCCTAGATGGTGTATCAAGCTGCGGGCTACTCACGCCTAAGTCCATTAAGATTCCGTCGTATCTTGTGCCGTACTCGGTTGCAGAATCACTGTTGCCGTACTCTGATTCTTTATAGTTTGAGAAGTTGGACTTTATTATTCTCAATCTATTTTGTTTTATGTAATCCGAAAATTCTTTGTTGCCGTATTCGATCGCATCTGGATCCTGATCCAATGCGGTCACTCGGATATTCGGATAAGTATCCAAGATTTTTTTTGTATGCCCTCCTCTTCCAAAAGTAGCATCTAAAAATTTATCTTTAGGTCCCGCTTTGTCAGAGAAGATATCAAGAATCTCTTGAAACATGATGGGCTTGTGAAGAATTTTTGTATTATCTGTCATCATCACTTTTTACTCTTAATATTTTCTAAAGTTGCATCTTCAAGTTGAGCAATGATGGCCAGTGTTTCATCAAAGTTCTCAGTAACTTTATCATAAAACTTTTTCCACATTTTGTGAGACCAGATTTCAAATTTCTCACCCATTCCCACAAGTATGATTTCGTCACCAAGCTCTGCATAATTCCTTAAGCTCATCGGTATCAATATTCTATTGTTCTTATCTGGATCGAGCGGTTGACCTCCTGACAAATAAAATCGCTGAAATGCTTGGACTTCAGCTTTGAGAGAGGAAAGCTTTGATATCTTTTGCTCGAGCGTCTTCCATTTTGGAGCCGGATAAACATCAAGGTATTTAAACCCTTTTGAGAATCCATTCGTAATGACTAGCGGTTGCCGTACAAGTTGTGTGTCTTTGCTGTCTTGACCCCTGAAAGAGTTCGGTAGACTCAGTCTTCCCTTCTCATCAAGTTTTTGATCAAAACGACCTTTAAACATTTTCCATCCTGGAGTTGTTGAAAGAGAAGATTAAAAAATCTACTCTTTAGAAGGCGAAAGTCCATCCGTGGACTTTCAACAAAGTGCAATTTCTGTGAATCCCACAAAAATCCACTTATTCCCACTAACTCCCACTTTACCTTATAACGATATTGCGTCAAGTCTTGTTTACAAATTAGGCTCTTTGATTTAGTGTGTTAGATGTGACCTGAAAACCTAGATCAAGGAATGATTCATGATGATGAACTGCCCCAAGTGCGGTTTTGAACAACCCAAAGATCAATTTTGTGCCCAATGCGGTATCAACGTTGATAGCTACAGACCTTCCGTTTCGATTGGCTCTGGTCTAAAGTCCGTTGCTAAGCCAACTTTGTTCGTCTTGATTCTTGTTGGCGCGTTCTTTTTTCTGTTCCGTAGCGTAGAGAACGTCATCACCGAGCCTCAAGACGTAGAAGTCGAGACAACTCAAATCGGCTTTGGCGCCTCTTCTCTTCGTAGGAACGATGCCACTCCCTCTTCAGCACCAACCCCAGAACCCAAAATGGTGGTCGAACCAACCGAAAGCACTGCTCGACAAATCGAAGCTCCTGTCGCAGCGACTGTCGCCACTTTCAACCAAGTGCTTGTGACTTTTGCTGTGGGTGAAGAAAGCGTTATGGAACTTGTGGAAGAAGAAAAGCCCAATCAAAATTGGCATCTCGTCAATCAGTCATCTCCGATTTTTAGCTCAACACCAGAGGAAGTAATATTAAGAAAAGGCAACAACACTTTTGAATATGCCGACGAGCTGATCGCTTACGATCTCAATTTTTTTATAGAAGAAATTACGGACAAAGATGTGAAAGTGAAACTCAACGTAAGAAGAACTCTACGTGCTCCATCTCAAGAAGGCGGCAATGCAAATTCGTATTCTATAGAGCAGAGAATCCCACTTGATCAAACTTTAATCATCATAGACTCTCTTCCTCGCTCGGCCGTCATTGACAGACCGAACAGCGTTCTGTCAACCCTATATCGATCGCAAGCATTTCTTTCTCGCGCCACGGAATTTGTGCAAATCATAAAATTTGGAAATCCTTCCAATTCTCCTCAAGAATAGTTGCAATGGCCTAAATTCTCTGAATAGAATCATTCATTGTTGAGACTGACAAATCAGTTTGAGGGGGCTCTTGCCGACTGTGGCTAAAACTGAAATCTGTCCATCTCGTTACCTGGAAAATTAGAAATTGGCTGGAGGAAATCATGGCTGTACATGGTGGTCACACCCCGTGGAATGGATCCATTGAAGTTGTCGTTGGAAGTATGTTCAGTGGAAAAACAGAAGAACTAATTCGCAGAATAAAACGCGCTCAATTGGCTCGCCAACGCGTTCAGATTTTTAAGCCCAGAATCGACAACCGTTACAGCGAAGAAAATATCCACTCACACAGCGATCAAACTGCTCGAGCAGCTCTCGTCGACACAGCTCAAGATATTCTTGAGTTAGTAAAGGATACGACTCGAGTCGTAGGAATTGATGAAGGTCAGTTTTTTAGTCGTGACATTGTTGACGTGGCGACGACCTTGGCAAACCGTGGTGTACGAGTGATTATTTCAGGACTAGATACAGATTGGAAAGGCAGGCCCTTTCATCCTATGCCGGAGCTCATGGCCGTAGCTGAGACTGTAACAAAGCAACACGCCGTTTGCATGAGCTGTGGCGGAGTTGCTTGCCGAACCCAAAGAACTGTGAAATCCACCGACGATATCCTTGTCGGAGCCCTCGACGCCTATGAAGCGCGTTGTCGCCAGTGCTTTGATCCCTTCTTTGAGGAACAACTCTCTTTCAATTCAAAGGAAGATAAGGTAAAACAGTTAGATACTTAAGTTGCCAAGAGGAACGACTTGCGCCGTATTTTTAGCCTAAATCGAGGCGCAAGGCTTTTGAAAGCCAGAGTGGACTTAAATTTCCATGCGAAGTTATAAAAGGCGAAGCAGCGAAGAGTTAGGCTAAAAGGACAAGCAAGATGGAACAATTGAGACTTTCTACTTTAATCTCCGATAGGGAAATCGCCGAGCGCGTAAATCAATTGGGCGAAACCCTTACGGATAAATTCAGAAACAAAGACCTTGTTGCCATTTGTATACTAAAAGGTTCGTTTGTATTTTTCTCTGATCTCATTCGAGCCATCAACCTTGATCTTTCTTGCGAATTCTTAGGTGTTTCTAGTTACCACGGTGGGACAAAATCTTCCGGCGAAGTGAAGCTCACACTGGATTTAGCAACTCCAGTAGAAGGAAAGCATGTTCTCCTTATTGAAGATATTGTCGATACAGGTCTTACGATGAACTACCTCGTAAAAAATATTTCTCAAAGAAATCCTGCAAGCGTCACCACGGCTTCTTTACTCTATAAGCCTTCTGCACTTAAAGTTCCGATGAAGATTGATCATGTTGGCTTTGAAATTAAAGATCAATTTGTGGTCGGTTATGGACTGGATTACCAAAATTTCTATCGCAATCTTCCATTCATCGCGCAGGTTGAAAACATAAACTAGGTTTTGACAATTAAACTCTTATTCCGGTTGTAGATTGAAAAGGTCTAGGGTCAGTGTGTCCCCGAAATCTCCTTAAAAGCTTGAGCACGGGTTTTGCTTTATAACTCTATTGAGGTCGCTTTTGCACCATAAGGTGAAGACCAAGATAGGGGGATTTATCAAAACACCACTTAAAAAAGTGGCCAATATTACACCTGCTCTAGTCATTGAATTTGAGGCCATGGGCTATCACACCTTAGAAGATCTACAGAAAATTGGATGGGAAAAACTCTGTCGAGCATTTGCCAAGACTCACACGTCCCGTTTTAATCCTGAGTTTTTCTCGCTCCTCTACGCTATCGTTAACGACATTCCCTTAAGAAAAGTCACAAAAGAAAAGATCAAAAGCGCCGAAAAGCTCTGCAAAAAAATAAAAGCCGGCGATCAAGCCGGCTTTGCCAAAAAATCACGCAAGAGAACGTGATTCTTTTTTTTAGAAAATAGGAGAATGAAACCCTAGCTTTACATGTGTTGGCTCTAAGACCTTATAAGGGTTGTCAGTATTCTCAATCAAGTAAAGTGAAGGCTGAATGTTTTTCTTAAAGACTGGATCAATCATATTTTGACCCGGGTAAAACCCGCCCTCCCACATGCTTGAAGGATCAAGTTCGAATGTAAAAGAAATAATTTTATGTTCTCCGTAAGCCCAATCCGTTGTATCACCAGACGCTAAATAAAGATCTGAAGCCGGTTGTGGCTTATAACCATTCCACTTCGCCATAGTTCTCGCCATCACCTCATGAACTTTTCTGTCAGCTTCATTTTGAATGGCTTCATGCTTATGTCCCCAAGGATACAAAATCAACTTAGAGAATGTGTGAAACGATAGAAGTGTTGTGATATTAGGTCTGTCTTCAACAAACTTTTTGATAGCTGAAGTTTCAGGTTCACTAAATGGCGCAGTTCCACGATAAGTGTCACTACTTGGATTAGAACTTGCACCTTCTCCGCCCCAACCGTAGCCATAGTTTCTGTTGAGATCGACTCCGTAAGTTCCATTTGAGTTTCGGACTCTGTTTTTTCTCCACATTTTGTAGGAGCCCGTCGAGATGTCCCACTCTACTCCGTCTGGATTGACCATCGGTATAATATGAACAATTCGAGTTTCTAAAAGACGACGAATGCTTTCGTTACCATTGTTGTATTCGTCAACAAGGTACTGAGCAAGTAAGAGTGGAACTTCTGTCGCCAAATGTTCTCGAGCATGGTGAGTACCCATAAATACTATTGCAGGCTGACTTAGTTCATTGTCAGGATTTGCTGCAAGTTTGATATTCAAGATGTCACGTCCTTCGATGGATTTACCAATAGACTCAATATGAACTATATCTTTATTCTTATTTTTAAGAACATTGATAGCTTCTATCATTTCTTGGAAGTTATGAAATTTAGAATCTTTAGCTGGAAAATCCAACATGTCTTGAGTGAATCCAAAGCTCACCTCTACGATATTCATCTTTTCCAAGAGAATTTTTTCGTCAGGCTTAGCAAGAACCGTAACATAGTCGTCTTGTATGGATTCAATCACAGCACCGGTATTGGTGATTTTAGTTCGGTCCTCTTTGGTTGAAGCTTTGACCTTCATCCAAGTCAAATCAAGGGCATACTCTGCATGTGCATGAGCATCCATCCCCAATATTAAAGTAAACGCAAATATCCATTTAAACATAGTATCCCTCCTTGGAATAATCTGATTACATAAAATCATAGCAACGCTTAAGAGATAGTGTTATCGAAATAATACCCCATACTTCGCTGCGCAAATTAATTTCAAGATAAATTATTTTTTAGAAAAGATACTTTCCGAAAAATCCTACACGCACATTCTGATAGCTTGCAGACGGATCTATTGGATCTGGAGGCGCACTGTCCGGATCAACAGCATCAGATGATAATGTGTCGAATGAGAGTGCCAATTCAAACTTTAATGCTTTACTGTATGAATATTCAAAACGCGTATCAATTATAAATCGCTGATCATCCCTTCGCTGGGGCCTTGAAAAGGTCTTATACAGGTATTCAGCTTTTGTAATCCACAAAACTTGATCGCCGACAAATCTTCCGTAACCGACATAAACCTTCTGATTCACTAAAAAGTTTGTAAAGTAAGAATCCTCAACGCTATTCTCTAAACCCATCAAAATAAAGTCTTTAGGAGAAATTTCCTCTTCAAGTTCAAGTAAATAAACGGGATTGGAATGATTTGCGTCTTCCTTGTAAGAAATTATAGAATAGCCAAAGTAAGACCGGATTTTAAAATAACGAGTAAGTCGCCCCTCTAGACCAAAGCCTGGTTCTATCCTTTGACTATCGTATTTTTCACGAACGAAATTCTTTCCGTCTGGAAAAGTTCGAACACCGCCACTGATTCCCATGTAAACGAAGGTCTCCGGTAAAAAATATTTTTTATAGTACAATCGAGCCTTCAACTCTGAATTATTCAAATGCTCGTATTCAGCCTGACTCATAGCCTCAGCTAGATAATTTGCATCAAGAATATACTGCCGCCTAGAATCACGAGAAAAAATCAATCCCATCGAGGCACCCATGAATTGTCTTTCTAAACGTTCTTCAGTTTTGTCTAATGCTGGCTCGCTAATAAGTTTTGCCATAGGAGTCATATAAATTTGAAATTTTCGGCTAAATTTAAAATTATTTTTTAGATATATATCGTAGTCGAAAAAATCTTGATTGGAGTTTGACATATATTTTGTATATGAAAACTTGGAATCAGTATGAATCGAATATTTTCGCCCCACATCTTTGGAGTAAACAAGGTTCGGCGCTACTGCAAAAGCAAAGTCAGCCTCTTTATTTTCATTCGAATAAAATGTGTTTGACTCATAAAATGCTCCAAATCGAATATTGCTACCCACCAGTCCTTGAGCAGATGATGTTTCTGAGACCAAACAGAACAAACTCACCAATGACATTGCTAACGTCTTATTTGTTGATCGAAGCTCGGCAATTCCAATCATCTGTAGTTCACCGAATTCTCTTTAAAAGGTTGGGACAAATCTATATCTCGAACTTTCTTTGAGAGAAGCCTTGCGTTTTCCTCGTAGTCAGAAAGTACGATAATATCTTTTGGGCTGGCTCCACGACGAATGAGACATTCATTTAATCTCTCGTGATAGGATTTGATCCCATCTTGAAACTTGCGAACATTTACAAATAATCTTGCAAGGTCTCTATCGCGTCCGTAATTTTTTTTGGGTGTAATTTCATCGCAGGTTTGAGTATGAATATTATGAGTACCCACAAGTTGACTCAAAAACTCTCCAAAACAGTTTTGATGTTGTTCAGCCATCTGACTTTTTCGATTTTGGTAGTGAGATTGAATTTCTTTAATCTTGCGACTATCAAGTGCAGAAATATGGGGACACTCTTTCTTGAACCGGCCGATAACAGAGTGGATTATTGTTCTTTCTGAAGCAGTGAAGTTCGATTGTTGGGCAACAGCAGAAGATACAAAAACTAATAAGATCAGCGTAAGACTAATACGCCTCACCCCAATCATTTTTGCTTGTATCAAGAATCTGAAGCCTGTACTTGTTGAATATTTTTTCATCAGTTAACTGCTTTGATTGTTTTTCACTAGGATATATTACTGGCTCACCAACGTCATTATCGATTTTAGCCTTTTTAACTAAAAAGAGCGATTTAGGAGTTTTAGTGAGCGGAGGCAATTTCACTGCGCCTTCTTGCGCTAATACCGGTGCGGACAGGAATAAAACTAGACCTATTAAAATTTTCATTTTTTGTCTCCCGCAATTTCTCTTTTAGAAGTCATGCGTTCAATTTCTTTGTAATTTGGTTGTGCCTGATTTTTAATAGCCAAATTATTAATTCTGTCTAAAGAGAAAACCCCCTCCCCTTTGGATATTGAGTACAATTCTCCTAACCATTGAGTATAAAGACTCTTGGTTTGATTGGGTGGTTGGTACTTGCGCGATCCAGTATAAACTAACTCTAGAGATTTAACTGCATCAAACCAGTTTTTATAAGACTTTGTAACTTTATAAACCTTATCGAGAGTTCCGACGTCTTTATTTTTTAAAGCTGCAAATCCGATTGAAAATGTTTCCGCTAGACTTTGATCCCGCTTAAACTCAATAGTTGCCGTAGATGTCGTTGAAAAAGTCAGGGCACTCAATTGATAGACGAGGGCCAACAAGCCTCTATTTTCGGTATTCTCATGTCCGTTAATAGCCGTTGTGCGAGCCAAATGCGGCATTCCCATATCAAAATAAATTTGTGATAAAACATAATAAGGGTGTGGAGAATCAGGCTCCTCCTTTAGCAAAGCCAATAGGGAATCTATTGCCCCTTTATAGTCGTTCTTTAACCAGAGCTCGATCGCTTTCGCTGAAACTGAAACTGCATCGTTTTGAAGTAATAATATTCCGCGCTTGTTCTCAGGAATTTTATCTTGCAAACCTAAATAGTACGCAAATATTTGACTTCTTTCACTTGCATTAGATTCCTTAATGTACTCAGTGACCCAATTTTCCAATTCCTCATCGTTATTGAGTTTGAGAGAAACGATAATCAAGTTTTCATAAATTTCATTTATTTTTTCTGATTTACTTTCGTCTCTGATTGCCTTTAATCCAGATAAACACTCGTTGAATTGGCGCGATTCACACGTAGATCTTACGTTCGACCAATTATCTGACTTACTGACAAAAGATTTAAAGTCAAATAGCTCTGCAATGCTTGGTCTCCAATTCATCATATAAGAAATCGAAAGTGGAAGTTTATTTGTGTAATTAAGTATGTTTTGAGTCAAAAGTTGTGTCTCTGGACTTAATGGATGAGTTTTTGCTATTGACCAACCTTTTTGGATGAGTTGCTCAAACTGCGCCCTAAATGTTTCCTTCAAATCACTCTTTGAGATGATTTCATTAAGCGCAAGAGTCGTTACAAAATCAATTTTATATGAATAAATAGAATTCAATTTGGATACTATTTCCTCTAGCGAGACTGCCGCCTGACCCACCAGTGTCTTTAGTTTTGTGTACTCACAGAAAGCCTTATTCAAAGTTCCATAGGCAACCTTTAAAGTGCGGCCTTGGAGTGCTTTTTCAACAGAGACACACGTTTTGTCCAATCCCACATAATCAAATCTGTCATGTTGAGCCTTCAGAGCGAAATATTGCATGCGATAGCTGTCGTAGAACGATTTTCCTTTAGTCACATTGACTGCCTTATAAACCTCATCGAATTTTTTAAGAGTGAGAAGCGACTGAATATAAGAGTAATAAATATGCGCCGGTAGTTTTATGGGATTAAGACTTTTTAAAAATCCGACTGATTTTTCTTCTGACTTCGTCTGAGCTCGTAATGCTAAAACATTCAAAACTGCTTCTTCAAACCACGGATGTTTCCTATTAGACAATGCGAATTCTTCTAAACTTCTGGTAGATTCTTCGACTCGAACCGTTTGGTATAAGATCAAGGCCTTTAAAAACAAAGCTTCCGATCTATATTTTGTTCCTTCGAGTCGCGCAATAGCATTTAAAGCTCGCTCGAATTGTCCTGTACGTATATAAAGATTAGAAATTTTTAAGCTGAGAAAGTCGGTCATTGGACTTCTCGGATTCTTAATCAATACCCTCTCGAATTCCTGAGCAGCTTCAATGTATTTTTCTGAAAGCTCCAAATTGTACGCAAGCTCTAGCTTATCTCTATACTTCTGTCTGATGTTTTCTTTGTCTAGAGACTCTACGTCTCCAACAAAGTAAGTCGAATTATAGAGTTCATTCACCGAACTTAAGGATGCCCAGTCATTTCTGATATTATAAATCTCCATTAAGAATCTATACGCTCTCACGGCAATGGAATTGAGTGATTCAGTGTCCGAAATAATTATGTTGAGATAATGAGCCGCCTGTTCAAGATCTCCATGCTCCGCGTGTAATTCGGAAAGCTTATATAAAACTTTATTTTTTCTTGGGCTACTCTTGATCTTTGAAATATAAAATACTGCGGCTTGAGAAAAAACCTTTTCTTCAGAACTCAACTCACTTTTCAGACTGCTTCGAGGATTCACTCCCTCTGTATCAAAATTAAGCTTGTATCCGACTTTCTTTACTTCCGACCAGATTAGGCTGTAGGCCGCTTCTTCTCGCAACATCATGGAAGTCGCTTCATTTACTATTTCAAAATAGTACTTAGAGGCTTGGGTGTAATTGTTCATAAAGTATTCTAAATCAGCTAATTCCAATTTTGCGTGGTCTTTGTATGTCGACCAAGAATACTTTGTGATAAAATTATAATATCTGTTTTTGGCGATCTGAAGCTGTGTCGTATCCTTGTTCAAATAACCTTTTTCAGCGTGATATTCAGCGCTTTTAATGAGATTGAACTCTAAAAGATCCTGAGTTTGAAATATGATGTTCTTGTAGTTGTCGTTACTTACCCACCAATTTTGATTTTGAGTAAGGATTTGAATCAAATCGCTTCTATACTTGTTTGCCGCCTCAACATTTTGAACTCCTTCGTAACTTTCAATGAGTTCGGAATAAATTAAAGGCAACTGTCTTGCGGTCGGGAACTTCTGAGCCGCAGTCACAAATGCCATTCTCATCGACTTTTCATCTAAGCGCTTTTTGTAAAGCAAGCCCAATCGATACCACGCTTCTGGTTGATGTTCGATCGAAATTGCAGCTTTGTCATTGTGACTTAAAATAGTTGCTAAGTAGTCGAAGCTCTCGTCGAGTAATGTTCTATCTTCCTGAGATGGATTTTTATCTAATTTAATTTCTGAAATGAGCTTTTCAAAAATCCGAACTGAGTTATTCAATTTCTTTTCAGCAAAGTAGGTGGCCCCTAGCTTGTACATGGCCTTGGAATAATAAGTGCCTTTAACCTTTGATAATCTTTGATAGACTTCACTAGCTTTTGCGTAATTTCTATTTGAATAGTAAATTTCGCCTAACCTCCAGGCAACTTCTTCGGCATACTCCGATGCGGGATAGTTCTTGAGGAGACCTTCATAATGTGGAATCGCCTCAACGGACCTTCCCATTTCTTCAGCGGAAAAACCTAATAGATAGTAAGCCTTGTCTCCTATAGGAGAGTTTGGGAACTTTGCTACAAACAGTTTCGAAAAAAGAACAGCCTTCCTATAGTTTGGAACCGGAATTTCGCCACTTCCACCTCTGCTTTGATTCTTTTTCATTAGCTGATTAAACTCTAGGTTTGCTTTCTCAAAGTACAATTGAGCAAGTCTAATCAATAGCGTATCATCTAACGACTCAACCCCATGTTCTTTTAGAAACTTGCCGAATTCCTCTATGAGACTATTATTACTGAGAAGTAGATTTTGTTCCGTTTCTTCAAGCTTTTGGTCAAAAATTTCAGCAAGCCTTTTCTTTCTCCATTCCCTAATATGAGCCGCAGCCTCTCTCTGCGTGGAAAGATAGTCTTGAGAGGTTTTCAAATAATCAACATAAGAATCAAAAATAATTTTTTCGTTGTCTGACGGCACAACTCCAGATTGAGCAAATACACTTGTTGCAACCAGGGTCAACAAGGGCAGTATTGATAATTTTCGCACTGTAAAACGATTCATTTATTACTTTCCTAAATACTCTTCTACTTCGGCGATCTCAGCCTTATAAGATTCAAGAACCTCGGCCAACGTTCTTTTTCCCTCTGTTCTGTTTGCCCAGAAGTTCTCAACTTGTCCCATAGTCGCTTTGAATTCAACGGCTTCAATATTCCTTTTTGTTTCAAAAGCCTGTTGATCCATGATAGCCACAATATGGTCCACTTGCAGTGATTGCAATTTCCTCATTTGGCTGAGATGACTTGCTAGTTCTCGCCTCTTTAACTTTCGCAATGTCTCTATTTCAGTATTTAATGCAATCAAATAGCGAAGATTCCTATCCAGCTGTTTAAGATCTCCAACCGTAGACCATGTATCAACGGCTCCTCTTAATTTTGTGATAAAATCATATTCGGCGGTCAAAAGCTGCGAGTAAGTCTTCAAATTTAAAAGCTTCTTTTTTGAACTTGAAGAATGAATCGGCTTTACTAAGTTGTCTTTTTTAAATTTTTGCACTTGCTCTTTTAATGATACAAATAGCTCTTTAGCCTTCTCCCTATTTTCTGAAATCAACTCTATAAAAGCCTGCAGATACTTGGTTCTAAAATAGACATCAGCGCCGTAAATTTGGTTTTTGATATCCTGCCCAGTAAAATAAGACGTAATGATTTTCAGAATGTCTCGAGCCGAGGTAAAGTTTCTGGACTTAAAGTGTGCCCAAGCCTGTTCTTCTAACGTCGTTAAGTAGACACTGCTATTTGCAGAAAGGGTCTGAAATTTATTAATAGATTCCGCAAATCGTCCTTCTGCCAAGAGACAACGCGCATGGATCGCCTGAACCAGGTCTCTAAAATGTAAAGATGTGTTGTCGGTGATTTTGCTCTCTGCAGTTTTCATCTCTTCGAGGCATTGAGGTGTTTTGTTAAGTTTCAGAAATAAAGTTGCTTTTAAAAAATGGTATTCCAGTCGCTGATAGCTCTTTGGAACGCGATTGATAAAATCAATCGCTTCAACATAGTTATCCCCATGTATGAGCGCCTTGGCGCAATAAAAGCTTGTTTCGGTCTTAAACTTTGCCTTACGTGAGGTTATACCGGATTCCTCTTTGCAATATTTTAAGAAATCCTTTAGCGGAAGGGTGATGAACTTTCCTATGACAAAATTTTCAATATCTTTGAAATCTAATGATTTAGGAACTCTTTCGAAGGCTAAAGTATAAAAGCGGTTTGCGTTAAAGAGATCGCCTCTCATAAATGAAGATTCAGCTTCAACGAGAATTTCACTCGATTTGAATTCGGCTTTGGCAGAAAGCGCCAGATTTAGTAATAAGAAAATATAAATAAAAGAGCGCAATCAACCTCCTGTCAAATTTGCTCTATTGCTGACTTGAAATCTTCAGCTGCGGGCGATCTTTGAAGTCCGCAAACATTCCACCACTTTCAAAAGCACTTACTTTAAGCTGATTAGTCTTCTTGACATCAATGGTTGCCGTTTCCTCACGCACTATTCTGTAATCCTTCACATAGGAGAATACACCAGTATCATTTCCTCTGTAGATTACCTTTGCTTCAAATGTATATGGACCAGGAACAACCTTTGCTTCAAATTTGGAGAGAGGAACATTTTTCTCTTTGCTCGCAACAGCTCTGTCCTCGGCGACAAATTGGTAAATGATTTCACCGTTTAACTTGTAGGTTACAGAATCCACAATAAAACGTTTCCCTAGGTCATTTTGAAATGAAATAATGAGTGACCGTCGAGCGCCATCCAATCCTTCCTTTTTCAAAAGATCTTTCAGAATTAACATTTGAGTTTTTTCACTCATGACTTCCGTTTTCATGGCATCAACTTGCGTAGAAATAGCGGAAATACTTTGTGCATTTTTTCTATTTTTACCTTGCGAGTAAGAAGGCAAAGAAAGTCCTAAAATAAGTATAAGTATTAGAATCCTCATACTATTATTAAACTCTATTTTTATGAAAATAGAAACAGACTCTAGCTACCTCTAGACAAAGATACCCGAGACACTATTGTGGTATCTCAATAACCTGACCAGGTCTTAAGGCGCGAGGATTTAAGTCCTGATTCGCTCTAATAATTCGATCCATACTGATCTGAAACTGCTTAGCGATATCATAGATCGTATCTCCGCGATTTACGATATATGTAAGTGAAGTTCCCGAAGACTCTCTGACTCTTACAGCGGATTTGGGGATGGGTTTTGCAAGATATTCTGCAAATGCTTGTTCCTGACCTTGTGGAACTCGGACTTTTGTCCCAGTCGGGATCTTTACAGATCCTCGTGTAATGAGTTGAGAGAAGTGCGGATTCAAATTCAAAATTTCATTTTTATCGTTATTATGAAAAGCCTTTAATTCATTGAATCCTAAAGGACGTTGAATTTTTAGCTCATGATAAGGCACTTCATCTGCCCAGATTAGTTTTTGACCAAAATATTTTTCTGCATTTTTTTCGACTTCTAGGGCTGCAAGATAACTTGTGTAAAAACTTTCTGAAGCAAAACCAAATCGCGAGGTCGGGTTTGTGCCATAAATCTGAGCCAAATCTTTTGTACCTGCTTTCTCTGCAATTCTCTTCATTCCAGCAGCACCATAGTTGTAAGCTGTAACAGCAAGAGGCCAACTCTCTAAGATTTTGTAATTTTGACGTAATAGTTTAGCAGCAGCATGTGCTGATATAATTGGGTCATTCCTCTCATCAATCGTAGAATTGACTTTCATGTAGAGACGCCCAGTACTGCGCATAAATTGCCAAATACCACTCGCGCCCACCTTAGATCTCGCTTTTATATTGAAAGAACTTTCAACAAACGGAAGGCGAGTCAATTCCTTGGGCATATTGTATTCTTCAAAAATTCTTTCGATTTCGTTCAAATATCTACCAGAATAATAAATTCCCTGAATAAATCGGTCTCGCTGACCGAGTTGGAATCTTAATCGACCTTTTTGAGACGCCTGTTGAAATTTATTTTCTTCCTTAACACTTTCAAATAGCTTCCAGTAGCGAAGCTCTTCTGCATTTAACATCGATGGGTCTTTGGTTTCTTCAAGCTTAAGTAAAATTTCTTTAATTCTATCTTTTTTGTCATCTAGGTATTTCTTCTCTGCCTTAAATCGCTGACGAGAATTCATATTTTTATCATTGTCCAAATGAGAAAAATCGACTGACTCGTATACAAGATGGGGATATCTGCTATCATGAAGAACACCTTGGGACGTGGTGTACTTGGTATATATATTAATCCAAAAATTAACTCGCTCCCTTAATGGTTCCGGAACTGCAAAAGTCGCTTGATCATATCCTTGAATATTTTTTTGATTTTCGTAGTTCGGTGCCACCCAATGTCTTTTCTCTTTCGACGGGAGAACGTCTTCTTGGTCCTGTCCCTCAATTTTTTCTTGGACTTCTTCTGTATGGACTTCAAGCTGTTCGATTTCGTCCTGTGATAAGTTATTAGCCGTTGCGCAGGCCAAAAGAACAAAAACAGATAGAAGTAATACTTTTCTCATACACACCTCATTTATAACTGAGTGATTTGAATAGCCAACTTATCGAATAGATCCCTGGCTTGTGCTTCCTTACCGCTACCATTATACACAAAAACAAACGTAACAACCTCACCTTTTGAAGTCGATGCATATCCAGCTAGACCCGTTACTCCTGACAAAAGCCCTGTCTTTGCTCTCACCCAAAGTGGTTCCTTAAGTGTCAACATGCGCTTAGAAAGTGTACCTTCGTGCTGCGGGTATGCCATGCTGCTAATTAAATGCGATGATACTGAAAAATCCCTATATGCGTTTAACATCAGTTGACCTAAATCCGCTGGAGAAATTTTGTTCTGATTTGAAAATCCTGACGGACTAATAAAATCATAGCTAGTTTTTTTGAGATTATAATTCGTCTCGAGAATTTCTTTGATGAGTTCAACTCCGCCGTCAATGCTTCCTACCTTTGCACCATTATTTGTGGAAATATTTTTGGTTATCATTTCTGCCAAGAAATTGTTTGAAAACTTCATCATTCCATCGATGATTTCAAAAAACGTCCAACCCTTTACTTCTGCTAACAATGTACTTTTCGCTGGAGTCTTACCTGAAGATACCTTCTGATCGGTCACTTCTATTCCTCGATGCTTTAAAAACTGTATCAAGTTTTTCCCGACCCAAAGATCCGGATGAGTAACGCTTGCATATTTCACCGCTTCATTTTGCTGAATGCCCATGGAACCAGAGACTATAATCTTTTCGCCATTTTTTCCGGGTTGCTTATCAATGACAATTGCCGCTGGTCTATTTCCTGAAACAGTGGTTGTCTTGTTTATAACTTCAAAATAGTCATTTTCAGGATCAACAATGACATCCAGGGGCTGCCCTACCTTGCTTCCAGGACGAAGATAAACGTTCACCGTATTCCAATTGAAAGACAGACCTGAAACCGGAGAATCATATGCTCTGTCGACTCGAACACTTTGGCGGCTATTATCAAAGTACTTATCGTCAAAAATTTTACTATCGACAATAATTCCACCTTCGATTTTCTTGATACGGTTTCGAGAAAAATTGTTAACGAGAACCCACATTTGCTCAGAAATGAAGCTTGGATCTCCTTGTCCCTTTATATACAAAGAGCCTTTTAAGACGCCATCAGTGACAGGCGCTGTTGATCTGAGCTCCGTGGATATTCTTTGATCAGGCTTAAAAACTTTGAGAGCTGCGATTCCTGTCAAAATTTTTGAAAGTGATGCGGGTGAGAATTTTTCTGAGGACCGATTTTCAAATATGATCGTTTCGTTGTTTGAAACATAAATACCCAAGTTCTTTAAAGGGATTCCACTACTCTTTATAACTTTCTCTAAGGCTTGTCGTTGTTGCAGTGTTGCTTGAGGCGACTCAGCAGCTGCAGTCCAAGATAGTAAAAAAATCGGTAAGAATAATAGGTGTTTCATTTGAATTATCCTTTCAATACCGCTAAGATCATTTCATGGGGAAGGCTCAGTTTCAAGATCTAAAGGTTTTTATTCTTTCAATTGTCTTTTGGGGATTTATTTCTGGATGCACTCAAGAAGTACATAACCCAAAAGAAAGCATCACTTTTGCTCTCACAGCACACGCCAAAAGCCTTGATCCTCGCACTTCGACAGACGCGACAGGACAGCGTCTCAATAGTTTGTTATTTAATTCCTTCGTGAGAACCGACTCTGTTGTGGATATCAAAGGCGAAGCTTCTTATAAGTGGGAATATAAAAACAAGACTTATACATTCTATCTTCACAAAGGTTTAACATTTTCCGACGGATCTCCCGTTACCAAAGATGATATTTTATTTACTTTTCAGGAATATCTAAAACCATCAAATCCTTTTAAAAGCTCTTTCGATTTGATTGAAGATGTGAGTGCCGATTTCGATGGGGAAACACCTATTGTCAAAGTGAAACTCAAAAAATTCTCAGCTATTTTTCTAACTGATTTGTCATTAATGAAAATTCTGCCAAAGAAAATTGTTGAACAATATGGCGATGACTTTAACGACAAATTAGTTGGAAGTGGAGCATTTAAATTAGTTTCAAAAACATTAAGTGAACTTGTTCTCGAAGCGAGAACGGATCATCCTATCTACAAACCCAAATTTAAATACGCTATTTTTAAAATCATTCAAGATGATAGCACTCGCTTTCTGAATGCCTACAAAGGATCGATTGACGTTATCCAATACGGCCTTCCTCTGACAAAAATCTCCTACATTGAAAAGCAAAATAAGTACAATATCTTTAAGTACCCCGGGTCTTCAATGAACTATATGCTTTTGAATCTCAAAGATTCAGATTTTAAAAATAAAGAGTTTAGATGGGCGATGTCTAAGGCTCTAAACAGAGATGAAATTATTAAATACAAACTTGAAGGCTATGGTGAAAGCGCGACCTCACTTCTTCCTAGCAATAATCCTTACCACAATCGCGAGCTCAAGAAAATTGCATATGAGCCAGAAGAATCCAAAAAAACCATTAAAAAGTTAAATCTAGATCAAAAGGAATTTATTCTCAAAACATCAAACAACCCAGAAGTTGTTGAGTACGCTCGAGTCATAGCATCTCAACTCCGAAATGTGGGCTTAAATGTAAAAATCCAAAGTTACGAGTGGGGAACTTTTTACGGAGATGTTCGCGCAGGGAATTTCCAAATGGCGATCATGCGTTGGGTGGGTCTAACAGATCCTGATATATATCGACAAGCGTTTCATTCGCGGGAATTCCCGCCAGGCAGGAATCGTGGTTTTTACTCGAATCCCGTTTTAGATCCACTTCTCGATCAAGGTATAGTCATCGAAGATATTAAGCAACGAATCAAACATTACAATGAAATACAAAAAGTTATTTTTGATGACCAAATTATCATTCCTCTCTGGTATAATAATTTAGTTGATATTGTACATAAAAGAATTAAAGGCTACGTCCCACCGATCATGGGCGACCTGAGTCCAATTTACGAATTGTATATTGATGATCAGAAGGATTCTCACCGATGAAAATGAAGCAGCGACACTGGTTACTCTACGTATGGATTCCATTATTTATCACTTGGGGCTTAGACAGAATAACAAAACTCGTTGCCATTGAGCACGTGGGTGCTCTTAAGTTTTACGGCTACTTAGGTTTTGTAAAACATCATATTTATGGCGCTATGTTGGGACTATTCTCGGATCTCCCTCCTGTGCTTCGAGTTGTCTCTTTATCAACGGGTGGTGCATTTTTAATCTTTATATTTTTTGTGATCCAATATCTTTTGCCTTCAAAACTTGTGGTTTTAAGAGTCGGCCTCTCCATACTTCTCGGAGGCATCCTCGGAAATGTGGCTGACAG
>JAEYZS010000299.1 GCA_023427925.1 Pseudomonadota bacterium
ACGTAGGGGTTAGAAGTATTTGTACAGCTTGTGATTGCAGCAATCACAACATCACCATTTCCAATATTGTAATCAGATCCTTCTACAGGGACTGCTGTCGCTTCTTTTGATGCTTTTTCTTTAGGAACGTTAAATCCAAGTGTGAGCTGCTTTTCAAAATCGGAGTGAGCGAGCGAAAGAGAAACTCTATCTTGAGGTCTCTTTGGACCTGCAAGAGACGGTTCTACTGCAGATAAATCAAGTGAAAGAGTCTCGTTAAATTGGATATTACTGCCGTCCCCATCTCTCCAGAAACCAGTTTGTTTAGCATAAGCTTCAACAAGGTCGATTGTGCCTTGATCTCTTCCTGATAGTTTTAAGTATTTAATTGTTTCTTCATCAATAGGGAAAAAACCACAGGTTGCACCGTATTCTGGAGCCATATTAGCAATTGTCGCTCTATCAGCCAGTGGAAGATTCTTAAGGCCCGGTCCGTAGAATTCTACAAATTTTCCAACCACGCCTTTTTTACGTAGCATGTTTGTTACCGTAAGAACGAGATCAGTAGCTGTCGTACCTTCTTTGAGCTGGCCTTCGATTTTAAATCCAACCACTTCTGGGATAAGCATACTGATCGCTTGTCCGAGCATTGCGGCTTCGGCTTCGATTCCACCGACACCCCAGCCCAAGACAGCAAGGCCGTTTACCATCGTTGTATGGCTATCAGTACCAACAAGAGTATCAGGGTAAGCAAATTCGCCATCTGTTGTTTTTGTTGTCCAAACCGTTTTCGCTAAGTACTCAAGGTTAACTTGGTGACAAATTCCAGTTCCTGGAGGAACTACTCTAAAGTTATTGAATGCTCCTTGCCCCCATTTTAAAAAAACATATCTTTCTTGGTTTCTTTCAAATTCGACTTTTACGTTTTCATCAAAAGATTTATTTGTACCGTAGTGATCAACCGTAACAGAGTGGTCAATGACAAGATCGACAGGAGTCAGTGGATTAATTTTTGTAACATCACCACCGAGTTTTTTTACAGCGTCTCTCATTGCAGCTAGATCCACAACTGCCGGAACGCCTGTAAAGTCTTGCATTAATACGCGAGCAGGGAAGTAAGAAATTTCTCTTGTGAGGGATTTTTTATCTAAGCTCAATAGACTTTCTATGTCTTCACTCGTCACATTGAGGCCGTCTTCGTGTCTCAGAAGGTTCTCTAATAGCACTTTAAGAGAGTTTGGTAATTTTTTAAGATTGGGATGATTGATTTTTTGAATATCAAAAATCGTGTATTCCTTTGCTCCGACCTTGAGTTTAGATTTGGTTTTAAAACTGTCTTTAGATTGAACTAGTAATTGACCTGACATTGAAGTGGATCCTTTCATCGATAATGTAAAAGCACACATTATCATTTAGTGTTCAATCACTCAATGAAAAGTCCTTTTTGGCCACAGTCGTTCCGAGCTGTGTCGTTAGGTTTAGAACGAAGATCTAATGCTCCAAAGATCAGGGAAAATGGGTTGGAAGAGCGTACGTCTTAGGTACTCTGCGCCCGGAGAACCGCCAGTTCCCATTTTAACGCCTATGGTTCGCTCCACCATCTTAACGTGGCGGTATCGCCACTCCTGAAGACCTTCATCAAGGTCTACTAGTCTTTCGCACAGCTGCGAGAGCAAAGGATCATTTTTGTAAATATCTATAAGAATCTTTTGGACCTCGGCATTTTCTTGAATTGGCGTTGTTACATCTCTATCTAAAAGAGATTGAGGAACTGCATGCTTTTTAATCTGCAAATGCTTTAAGAACGCATCATAAACTGTAGATCTTAAATACGCTTCCTTCAGGTCATTGTAATGCTCTGGATTCGATTTAAAGTGTTCCAACATCTTTTCGCGTTTGTGTCCTAATAAAAACTCAACCTTTCTGAACTGTAAAGATTGGAAACCGCTCGATGTCTCAAGGAGTCCTCGAAAGGACGCGAATTGAAGAGGCGTCATCGTTTCCAAAATGTCAATTTGGCTAACTAAAGTTTTTAGGATTGTAAGAATTCTTTTGAGATTAAAAAGACTCAAATAAGTTTCGCCTTCTCGGAGGTTTTTATCCAACGAACCCATTTCATGAAGGATTTGTTTAAACCAAAGCTCATAAACTTGGTGAATAATTATAAATAGCATTTCGTCGTGCTCGGTTTTGCTTTTAGGATCTTGCAACTTTAAAAGTTCGTCGACTTTTAAATACTGACTGTAGGTGAGTGCCATGTATTAACCTTCACTTTTTTGATGTGTTAAGGACAAATTTAAAGTCGTATTCGTTGCAAAAATCAATAACTATCTCTTAATTGTCTCAAGCGGCTAAAATCTTCGACGCTAGATGCCCTAAGAAAAGGGTTTATCTGAAGCTCGAGCTCTAGGCTTGTCGGCACGGTTGGGATATTCTTTTTGCGACATTTAAGGACTCTTTCATAATGCTCTTTTAAGCTCCTGTTATTGCCATCAACACTTAATGCAAATTGCGCGTTTTTTTCAGCATATTCATGCCCGCAGAAAATTTGAGTTTCCTTTGGTAAGGATTTTATTTTTTGCAGGCTGTGGAACATCTCAGAATATGTTCCTTCGAAGAGCCGCCCACATCCCATCGAAAACAAGGTATCGCCGGTGAATAATATTTTATCTTTTTGTAGATAGTAAATAACATGTTGGTGAGTGTGTCCGGGTGTGTGAAGTGCTTTGATTTCGACATCGCGAATTTTAAAAATTTCATCTTGGTCGACCGTGATATCGATTCCAGGTATTCGAGCTTCATCGCTCTTTAATCCGTACACCTTGCAATTGTATTTTTGCTTAAGCTCTAAAATTCCGCCAACGTGATCCCAATGGTGATGAGTGATAAGCAAGTGCTCTAGGCGAAGCTTTTTTTCCTGAATAAATTTATCAATGGTCTGAAAGTCCGGAGCATCTACGACAACATGTGAAGATAATCCCTCACTTTTAATCTCAAAAGCATATGCATAGTTGTCTTTTAAACACGGAATAATTTGAACCATACCCTAGTCTAATAATTGGTCTAGCGAGGTAAGTCTAGAAATATTCCTGTGAGGAGCTTTAAACCCAATTTAACAAATAAATATTTATAATGTTTATTGCAGACAAACTTTTCCAGGAGGGGGAAGCCTTGAAAAAATATATAGTACTAGTATTGCTAGCAGCAGTTACAGTCTCCGCAAATGAAAGAGTCATTTACGGTGACGACAATAGAAAGGAAATCCACGAGGCAGATGCCTTCTGGCAAAGAAAAGCAGATTCTACTGTAGCCCTGTTTAATCAGCGCAACTTATCTGATAAAGGTGACGGTTCTTATACAGTTGGTGGGTCAAATTACGGAAGCTCCTACAATCTATGTGATGATGAGCCGTATAGGGAGCAACAAAGTGCTGCATTTTGTTCGGGTTCTTTGGTTGGACACAATTTGATCCTAACAGCGGGTCATTGCGTGAGATCACAGAGCGCATGTGAGGGTACAAAATTCGTATTTGGATTTGGATATTCCTATGCAGGTAAAAATCTTTCAACAATTAAGGCATTAGATATTTATTCTTGCAAAAAACTTTTAGCAAGAAAGGAAAACTCTTCTGGTGCTGACTATGCAGTGATTGAACTTGATCGTTCAGTCCTAGGGCATGAAGCGCTTGAGGTGAACAGAGGTGCGCCTGTAATAAAAGGTGATGAGTTGGTTGTGATTGGACATCCGGCAGGTATTCCTACAAAGGTTGCCGATGGAGCAAGCGTTCGTCAGGTTAAGTCAGAGCACTTCCAAGCCAATAAAGATACTTATGGTGGTAACTCTGGGTCTGCGGTATTTAATGCTAAGACAGGCTTGATTGAAGGGGTATTGGTACGAGGGGCTCAGGATTTCATCTATGCGAATGGTTGTAGAAAATCAAATGTCTGTCCTAATGAGGGTTGTTATGGTGAAGACGTTACTCGCGTAGACCAAGCTGTACCTTTTATTCCTAAGTTCTAAGATAATTAAAAACAATTCGGGTAATAGAAAGCTCAAAGATTTTCTTTGAGCTTTTTTATTTGAACAACAATCTGGTTTGTAACATAATCTTTCTATGATCAAAGTTCTATTTGTTTGCACAGGAAATATTTGTCGCTCACCAACAGCAGAAGGTATTTTCCGCCAATTGGTTGAGTCAGAGGGGCTTTCTGAAAAATTCCATATCGATTCAGCGGGCCTTCTCAATTATCATGAAGGTGAGGGGGCAGATCATCGCACCTGTCATCACGCAAACTTGCGCGGCTTTGATCTATCCCAAATCATTTCCCGTCCCATCGAAAGAGAAGATTTTAAAAGCTTTGATTACTTGATTGCAATGGATGACAGCCATTTAAAAGCGATGTTTGAGCTTTGTCCAGACGACGAAAAAGAAAACCGAGTCATTAGGTTAATGTTAGATTATTCCAAAAACAACTCATGGAAAGGAAAAGGAGTACCTGATCCTTACTTTACTGGTGAAGACGGGTTTGAACTTGTTTTGGACATGCTCGAAGAATCCTGCAAAGAGCTTTTAAATTATATTAAAGCTACTCACAAAATAAATGAATAGTTAGCAAGCGAACGAGTTAAACTATTTCTTCTTAGAAATGAGCTTTTCAGGAAATTTCCCGGTTTTTTGAAATGTCTCAAGCATCTGATGAAGTTTCACGCGGCAAGATCCGCCGCAGGCTCCAATTCCGGCGCAAGTTGTATCAAAGATTTTATTGAGACTGTCAGCGCCATTACGTATGGCGTCCTCGATCACTTTCTTTTCGATGTTGTTACAAAAGCACACGATTTCTTTTTTAGGCTTTTGTCCCACGACCGGAACCTTTTTCGCTGATGCTTTTAAGTTGTTGTGATAAGTACTGAATTGATTTTATCTTGATATCTTCGAGATCTCCATGGGCATAAGAGCCAGCAGCGTACAAATGACCGCCACCTCCAAATTCTTCGGCGATTTTTAAAACTTGGATTTTGCCTTTACTTCTAAAGCTCAACTTAAATTCGTTGGGTTTGATTTCTCGTACAACAAGTGCTGCCTCAATGGTATCGATATTCATAATGGTATCGATAATGTCTTTTGTGTGATCTTTGTTGAGTCCGAGTCCCTCTAAATCTTTTTCGTAAAACTTTAGAAACGCGACTTGATCATCGGAGTGAAACTCCACACTATTTAAAGATCTCGCATTAAATAAAAGTTTATTTTTAGTAAAATCACCAAAGAGAGCTCTGTGGACACGCTCAGGATGGATATCGTGCTTAAGAAGCTCAGCTGCCATCAGATGGCTTGATGGAGAGTTTCTAATGAATTTAAAAAGCTGAGTATCAAATACGAGCGACGTGTAGAGCGCTTCTGCGATATCTTTATCTAGAGGAACACGTAAGAGCTTAATAAGTTCAAATGCAATCTCTCCTGTGCTTGCAGCCTTTGTATCTATAACGGACAAGTCGGAAGGTTTTGGACCATTCATTAAAACCGGATGATGATCGATGAATGCAATATGGCTGCAATTGACTTCTAATTTTACAAACAAGGTGTCAAGCAAGCGTTTATCATTTGTATCGAGAATGAGTGCTACATCCGTTTTTTCAACTTTATCGTGCGGGCCTTGATAAACTTGAATCAAGTTTTCTGGAATAAGAAAATCGTATTTTTGTGCAGAAGCGTCCACGTTGAGTATGCGAACATTTTTCCCCATTTTTTTAAGCGCATAATAGAGTGCAATTTGAGCACCGAGGCCATCGCCATCCGGTTCTCTATGGGTAGACAAAAGTATAGACTGAGAAGACTCAATAATCTTTGAGATCTGTTGCAAGTTTCCAAACATTTACAAATTGTATTACGCGAAATATCTAAGTGCAAGGGTAGCAATACCTAAGAACGTGAAAAAACCAAAGCAATCTGTTACAAAAGTTAATAATACACTGCTCCCAGATGCTGGATCGATCTTAAAGCGCTTGAGTATGAGTGGGATTCCGCATCCTAAAAGAGTTGCTACGATAGAATTCAATATCATTGTAATACAAATAATGACCGCGACTACGATATTGTCTTTCCAGAAGTACACAAGTGTCCCAGAGCATATCCCCACGATAACTCCCATGAGTGCGCCCACGGAAACTTCCTTTGAGATCGCCTTAAGATAGGTTGTAAAATTAAAATCTCCAATTGCAAGTCCTCGAGTAACCACAGTGAGTGACTGAATTCCTGTGTTGCCACTCACTCCTGATACAATGGTGCTCAGTGCTGCAAGGATGATCAGTTGCCCAAGAGTTTCTTCAAAAGCAGACATCACACTTCCTGCGATACTTGCAGTGAGTAAGCTCAGCAAAATCCACGGTACACGGTTTTTGACGGAAAACATGACAGAGCTATAGACTTTGTCATCTTCTTGGAGACCAGCACTCGCGTAAATGTCAGCAGTTGCTTGTTCCTGAATGATATCGACAACGTCATCGACAGTGATGATTCCCTTGAGGGAATTGCTTTCATCAATAACGGGTATTGCGATAAAGTCATAGTGACTGACAAGTTGTGCGACATCTTTTTCAGTTGCAGTCGTAGAGACAGTGAGAACTTCTTTTTTGATCAAATTTCTTAGTGGTGTTTGAGCAGGAGCTCCGACAAGTTCCCTGAGTGAGAGCACTCCCTCGAGGCGATTACTTTCGTCCACGCAATAAATGTAATAAATCGAAATATCTTCTGATCGGTTGCGGATGCGCTCAATAGCCTCCTGAGCAGAAAGGCTAATGGGTAGAGTAAAGACCTCTGTAGTCATCATCCGACCTGCAGACTCCTCGGGATAGTTGAGAAGTTGAATCAGTCTGCCGCGACGATGCGCTGGGATTTTTGAAAGAATGCGCTCACTTGCTTCATCTCCCAAAACATTTAGAAAATACGCGGCTTCATCTTCTTGAGCTTTTAGGATGATGTTAAGAATTTTTTGTTCATCAATATTTCCAAAAATTTCTTTAAGCTGCTGCTCAGGGAGTTCAATAAGGGTATCTGACGCTTTATCAATAGTGATGAGCGCGTCGATGAGGTGGCGTTCTTCGTGATCATTTAAAATGTTAAATAATTTAGATAAATCAGCAGCCTCAATTTTAAGCAGGATGCTGTGTAAAGATTTACTACTCTTTCCTCCGAGCAGTCTTCGAATGATGGATATGTTCATAGAATTTAAGGTCATCGTCCATCTCTTACCTTCAGTTGACCCTTCTTGGATTATCCAAATTAGGGGTTACGCATCTATAACATTATTGGGCATTATTTAATGTAATCCAAAGACTTACATCTTATGCCACACATCGGTTGTCTTTAAAAGTACCTTTAATCACCTAGAACAATTAATTAGTTGAAGTTACTCGTGAAATTGACTATAAACGATCCCTTCGACAATGTGTAGGAGTTTATAATGAAAGATACAAATATTCCAATTACTTTAAGGGGTAAACAAAAGCTTGAAGAAGAGTTAAAGCGTCTATTGCAAGTAGAGCGCCCTGCTGTCATCAAAGCAATTGAAGCTGCCCGTGAAAATGGCGATCTTTCAGAAAACGCAGATTATGATGCAGCTAAAGAGCGCCAAGGTTGGATCGAGGCGCGTATTCAGGAAATTCAAGGCCGTATTGCGGGTGCAGAGGTCATCGACACAGCTAAATTAAAGTCAGATAAAGTGATCTTTGGTGCAACCGTAGACCTCGTGGATCTTGAAGAAGACAAGGCTGTGAGCTATCAGATCGTAGGACCTGAGGAAGCAGATATCCAGCAAGGCCGCTTAAGCCTGATGGCTCCTTTGGCTAGATCTATTATTGGTAAAAAAGTAGGTGACGTTTGTGAGGTCAAGGCCCCAAACTCTATCAAGGAATACGAAATCAAAAAGGTGTATTTTCAATAAGCTACTGCTTGCGGAGGTCCCATGGACGAATCGAGTAGAGAAAAAAAGATAAAAG
>JAEYZS010000008.1 GCA_023427925.1 Pseudomonadota bacterium
GGTCTTAGGTGCATCCTCCAGTACTCCCTCCTGAAAAAGAATAAAGAAATTAGGCTGAAAAGATATCCACTTTACCGAACGGATACTTTCGATCTTTCCGGTAAGCTCTACACCTTGAATATCAAAAACAATCTCATCACCAATTTTTACACCCATTCGATCGGCATATCTTTTTTCTAAGGAGATCCCAAATGGCTCAGAGCTAGCCGGATCGTATTTTGATTTAAAGAATTCTCCCTGAATGACTTCTTCCGAGTCCGAAAGCTTGGACCTATAAGATAAGTTGATTCCTCTATTTCGAGACCTTGCTTCTTGTTCGTCTTCGCGAGTTTTAAATTTTATGTTGTCAACTTTTCTCTCGTAATCCTCGCCGTTGATTTTTAGAATTCTAGACCGAATCAAGGGAGAAATAAAATTAAGCTCAACATCTTGAGTTTTTAAAAATTTTTTCAGCGAATCTAATTGTTCCTCTTGGATATCAAACATAAAAAGTGACGGTGTCACAGTTCCAACTTCAAACTCTTTTTGCAGTGAGTACTTGAGCTGAGGCAACAAATTTATAAGAAGCGCTCCTAATCCAATAGAAATGAAGACCGCAATGGAAGCTCCTTTTTTACGCGATAACCCAAGTAAGCTGTATTTAATAAACCATTTATTAGTGACTGACACCTTTTCTAAAAATTTAAAGATCAAAAAGCCTAAACCGACGAGAAGTAACATCACTCCTGCAATCGTTCCTAAGAAAGATAGACCCGTTTTCCAGGAGTTGGCCTGCATAACTGAAAGTCCAAGATAAAAAAGAATTAAAGGAACATAAAGAAGCTTATTGGATCGAATGGGTTCTGTCGAAAATTTCTCTTCGCTAAAAAGCTTCATGGGCTTTAGAGATTGAATACTAACAAGCTTCGGAAAAATACTTAAAAAACTTCCCAAAACAGAAATTCCAAGACACATCAAAAGTGACTCACTCGAAATCTTTGCAGTCAGCTCAAAAGGAGTTAAGGTTGCCAGCAGACTCTTGAACGCAGGAATAAATGCTTCAGCAATAGCTATTGCTGGAACCAGAGTTAGAATACTCAATAGTATCACCTGCAAAGAGTAAATTGAGATGATTTGGCGAGGATAGATTCCAAGAGTTCTGTAAATCGCAATCTGTTTATACTTTCTACTCAGATAAAGCCTAAACAAATATGTTGCCCCAAGACATGATAAAAATAAAGCCACAATGGCCACAAGTCCCAGAAAGTCAAAAAGGTAATTCAACTGCCTTCCCGCACCTTCACTAGCTGTCTCGGGCGTTCTTACCTGAACTGCAGGATCTTTTAAAACGTCGTATAACCTTTCTTGAACTTGTGCGAGATACTCTCGATGAGAAAGTTCGACTGGAAACTTGTACATGTAACTTTCTCTAAAAGTACTCCCAAACTGTATGAGACCCGTGGACTTTACATCTTGTACATACATATACAAAACCGGTGACATGATGGCTTGTCGCATAGTTTGTGTGAGATCTTTTTCAACGACTTGAGTGATTTTAAATTTTCGTTTCCCCAATTGAACTTCATCACCGATATCTAAGTTCATCTGTGTTGCAAGATCCTGAGAAAGCCAAACATTGTTCTTTAGTTTTTTGGGAGTATTTTCTTTTATGATATCGCCATTCTTAAGTCCCAGCTCACCATAATAGGGATAACTGTCACTAATGCCTTTGACAGTCACAAGCCTTGAGCCTTTCTTTGTATTCACCATTGCCGAAAATTCATAGTAAGGCATTTCAGGAATTAAAAAGTCCTCGGCGGCATCACTAATGACCTTCCGTACCTGTTTTAATTCTTGCGAAGTAATTTGTCTGCGAGCAGAAACCGTAATATCGGCAGATAAGATGTTTTTAGAATTCAGTGTTACAGCCGAATTCAGTGCGTCTCTATATGATTCGATAATAAGAAATCCAGCCAAACCTAAGCTCAAACTCAGAACAAAACTAAGAGAAAACTTCCATGATCTTAAAATTTCTTTTATAGCGAGCTTCATTATATAAACCTACAATGGATTAATTTTTGTTTTCTACCAAGACTCCATTAATTAATTTCAGTGTTCGTTGACACCGTTGCGCTAGAATCTCGCTATGAGTAACCAACATCGTTGTAATATTATGTTTCTTTACGATTTCAAAAAAGGAATTCATTACAGAGTCACCCGTTCTTGTATCTAAGTTCCCACTGGGTTCATCAGCCAGCAAAAGATGGGGTTTCGTAATTAGAGCTCTTGCAATTGCCACACGTTGAGATTCCCCGCCACTAAGTTGCGAAGGAAAATGGTTTAATCGATGACTTAAACCCATATCCTCTAGAAGTTTTATTGCATCTTCCTTAATATTTTTTTGTCCCAATATTTCTGCTGGGAGCATGACGTTTTCTAATGCCGTTAGGTGAGAAAGGAGATGATACTGCTGAAAAACAATACTGATGTACTTAGCCCTAAAGGCCGTCATTTGATTCTCTGAAAGAGTTGTCATGTCTGTATTGTCAATAACTATTGAGCCCGTATCCGCTCGATCAAGCCCTGATAGAAGTGATAGCAATGTGGACTTCCCACTCCCTGACTCTCCAACAATAGCAACAATCTCGCCTGTTTGGATTTGAGTCGTAACATTTTTTAAAACTTCGATTTGCGACTCACCTTGAAAAAAACTTTTTTTAAGGTCTTTAATTTCTACGCTCATGAATGTCCTACTTTAACGTGTCTTTTAGTTGTTTATACATATATTCGGCCATGATCTTGTGGCCTCCTTCATTAGGATGGATTCCGTCAGGCTGATTAAGCTTTGAGTCACCAGCTACACCTTCGAGCATAAAGGGTACAAACTTGGCATTGTACTTTTTAGCCAAGGAAGCAAACATGGATTTAAACTCATCCGAATAGGCCCTTCCAAAATTGGGAGGCATTTGCATTCCTGCAATGACGACAGGAATATTGGCTTTTTTTAGTTCATCTAAAGCGTCTTCTAAATTCTTCCTGCTAGTCGCTACTTTTACTCCGCGCAATCCATCGTTTGCACCGAGTGCAATCATAATCATGTCGGGCTTACTTTTTAGAATCCACTTCACTCGGGAAAGCGCTGAAGCTGTTGTTGAACCACTGACACCAGAGTTTATGACCTTCCAATTTCTATTCTCTTCTTTTAGCTTCTTCTCTAATAGCGCAGGGTATGCGTTTTCTTTTGGAACTCCATAGCCTTCCGTTAAAGAATCACCGATAATAACAAAGGTCTTTGGCTTTGACTGAGCAAATGATAAGGATGAAAACGATAAACAAATTAATATAGTTAAAGTCAGCTTTCTAATCATTCAAAAAGGATAACAAAAGTTGAATTCATGCGCACTACTTCTTGAGGAAAAGAGATAGTGCGTCAGCTAATCTTTAACAAAGATATACATTTCAAGAGATTAAATTCTGACCATAAGAAACTAAAGACATTGCCCTTTAAGGAATCCGTCGATTCTTGACTGATTTGATTGATCGTACCCTAAGATCTTGACCTGTATTTCTGAACCGACATGAGTTTCAGTCGGAATCTCAACATCGACGGGCCAGTAGTCGCGAGAAAGAGTTGATGCTCCCTTGGCCTTATTCTTTAACACGAGGACTTTTTTAACTTGACCTATTTGATCAAGAGCCATCATAGAGTATCGCTCAGCGGACAATTGTCTTAATCTCTCTGCTCTTAGATGCACTAAATGATTGGATACTTTAGGCTCTATCTTTAATGCTTTAGTTCCTGGACGCTCGCTATAGGGAAACACATGCATTCGAGTCCACGGCGTATTTTTTAATCTTTCAAAAGTGTCATTAAATTCCTCATCTGTTTCTGCTGGAAATCCTGCGATCACATCCATCCCTACAAATGGATTTTTTAGCTTTTTGTAGATACGTTGAAGTGCATCTTCAACTTGCTCGGCAGTGTATTTGCGCCTCATATCTGCTAGAACTTTAGTATTGGCACTTTGAATGCTCATATGGAAATGAGGACACATTCTTTCATCAGAATACATTTCTAATAATCGATCACTGATTTCAATCGGCTCCAATGAAGACAACCTGATTCGAGGCATATCTGTCTGAATTAAAACCGATTCTATTAAATCATCAAAATTCTTTCCACCGTCTGATTCATAGTCACCAATATGAACTCCAGTTAATACAACTTCATTGATACCTTGAGAATGAAATTCTTTAATCTTCGTCACCAAGTGCGGGATCGAGAGCGATCTACTCTTACCTCTTGCAAAAGGAATTACACAAAATGTACAAAAGCTATTGCAACCATCTT
>JAEYZS010000012.1 GCA_023427925.1 Pseudomonadota bacterium
GTTATGGATCATCCGGGAACTTCATTTATGGAGTCTGGCTGGGCGAAGAATATTTCTTTAGAGTTCAAAACTTGCCTTTATAAGACTAGCGATATTCCTAAAAACACTCAGCCAAATGATTTAGATTTTGCAAAACCACTTAAATGCTTTACATGGGCTAGCTCTCTTATTTTTGATCATTCTAATGGCACTATCACTAGACCTGTTGGGATCCATCCGTACTGCACGTCTAAATAATAAGTTTTGACTGTATTTCTAGCCCTGCTACCATAAAGGGATGAAAAATTGGAAGTACTTAAATCCTGGTGATATTGTTGATGTGGTGGCCCCGTCTTCTTACACTTCAAGAGAGAAGCTCAAAGCTGGAATCGCTTACCTTAAATCTCTAGGTTTGGTTGTTCGCATGCCTAAAGATCTTGTTAGACCTGATTTTGTTTATGCAAACACAACCAAAAAATCCCTCGAGCATATGAAGAAAGCTTTTTATGCGAAAGACAGTAAAGCGGTCTGGTGTTTGCGTGGTGGCTCTGGTGGATTTCGTTTTATGAAAGATATCTACAAGTGGAAAAAACCAAAAACTCACAAAGTCTTTATTGGAATTAGTGATACGACGTATATCCATATGTTTTTGAATCAAAAATGGGGTTGGCAGACTCTTCATGCTCCGATGATTTCTATGCTTGGACCTAAGACTTCAAGTCGGAAAGAGAAAAAAGACCTCGAAAAAGTGATTTTTGGGCGCACAAATAAAGCCGTCTTTAATCGATTAACTCCAATGAATGATGCTGCTCGAAAACACAAAAAAGTATCTGGTGAAATTGTTGGTGGCAATCTTTGCATAGTGGAATCGACTATCGGAACTTTCTATAAACCTCAGTTCAAGGGCAAAATGGTTTTTCTCGAGGACATTGATGAAAGAGGCTACGCTCTTGAAAGGTCGCTGGAGCATTTGCGAAACGCAGGAGTCTTTGAAGGAATAAAGGCAATAGTGTTTGGAGATTTCGTAGGTGGAGAAGAAAAAGATGGTAAGGATCTCACTTTGACGGCACTTAAACGTTTTGCTGAAAGCTGTAAGTTCCCTGTCATTCGTGGAGTGAAATCAGGTCACGGAGATTTGGTAAGAACTCTACCTTTTAATACTCACGCAGAACTATTCTTAGGTAAAAAAGCAACTTTAGTCGTAGAGACGGGTGGAGAAGTTTAGTGTTAGAGAAAAGAGTCAAAAAGGAGCTCGAACTTTTTGTAGGGAATGTCACCCCTGGCTTGAAGATTCAAACTTTCTACAAGGGCTCAAAACTTTTAGATCTAGAAATGGGTGACGTGTATCCCTATTACGATCTTGCTTCTTTGACGAAAGTTATTTTTTCAACCACGCTCTTTATGAACCTCTATGGAAATTTGCCAAGAATTTTGGAAGATAAAGTTTTGAAGCATTTAAATTGGTTTATGAAGTCCTCGGTTTCAGTGCGAGAGCTTTTGACTCACACCTCGGGATTAACATGGTGGAAGCCTCTTTATCAATCTATAAACATGGATGCGCCAAGAGAGGAGCGATGGAACTCGCTTAAAAATATCCTAGCTAACGAAAAAATTGAACTTGCTCCAAAAGCTGTTTACTCAGATTTAAACTTCTTGATGTTGGGGTTTTTGTTAGAGGAAAATTACAATAAACCTCTGAATGATCTCTGGAGTTTAATTCAAGAAGAGTTTAAATTGTCTCATACGTCGTTTCATATCGACAACCAATCACCTCATAGTATCAATAAATATGCACCGACAGAGGAATGTTCGTGGAGACAAAGAAGACTACAGGGCCAAGTTCATGATGAAAACGCCTTTGCACTAGGAGGAGTTGCTCCACACGCAGGTCTATTTGGAACAATCGATGATCTTTCATTATGGATGTTGCAACTTCGCGAATTGTTTGTGAGTGAAAATAATAAAAAAGGAAACTTCATTACATCAGAGACTGTTCAGACGTTTTTTAAAAGGGCGATCTCGCCATCGGTGGGAGATTTTGCCCTCGGATTTATGATGAAGAGCGCGGAAAATTCAACGGCTGGAACATTGATGTCTAGGAATACCATCGGACACACAGGGTTCACTGGAACTTCAGTGTGGTTTGATCTAGATAATGACCTTATTGTGAGTGTGCTATCAAATCGTGTATTTTTCGGGCGCGGGAATACAGAACAAACTCGTGCGATGAGAGCGGCGATTCACGATACAATATTTAAAAATGTGGTGGGACAGGGAGAGTAAAGTGGGAAATCATAGCGGAAAACATATTCATCTTATGGGCATTTGCGGAACGGCTATGGCTTCACTTGCAGGATTATTTAAATCTCTTGGCGCAAATGTTACAGGAAGTGACCAGAATGTCTATCCACCAATGTCCACACAACTTGAAAAGCTCGGAATTAAGATTAAAGAAGGTTACAAAAAGGAAAACCTAACTCCAGCACCGGACTTGGTTGTTGTAGGAAACGTCATTAGAAAAGATTACGACGAGGCTCAAGCATTGTTGGCATCAGAAATTCCGTATACTTCTCTTCCAAAAGCAATTGGTGACTATGTTATCGAAGATCGACATTCCGTAGTGGTGAGCGGAACTCACGGAAAGACCACGACAACATCCATGATGGCTTGGGTTGCAGAAACGGTGGGGGTAAAGCCTGGCTTTTTGATAGGTGGGATTCCAAAAAATTACGATTTTTCATTTAAAATTCCAGAAGGGAACTTCTTTGTCATCGAAGGTGATGAATACGATACAGCGTTTTTTGATAAAGTTCCAAAATTTGTTCACTACAAACCTAAATCTGTGATTTTAACTTCTATTGAATTTGATCACGTGGATATTTATAGAGACATAAATGATGTGAAAGTGGCCTTTCACAAACTGATGGATTTAATTCCAGAAGATGGAAATTTAATATACTGGGCAGGCGGGCAGCATGTGGTCGAAGCTGCAAAGCTCAGCAAAGCCAAAAACAAATTTTCCTATGGCATTGATCAAGGGGATTTCCAAGCAAAGAATATCCAGTTTACCAATGAATTCTGTGAGTTTGATATTGAGTTTGAAGGAAAGGTTGTAGATCACCTTCGACTCTCTGTATTTGGCAGATTCAATATCTTAAACGCACTTGCCACCTACGCGCTTTCAAAAACACTAGGCTGGGATTTAGATTTAGTAAAGAAATCCTATGAAACTTTTAAGGGTGTAAAGAGAAGACAAGAAATCATCGGCACTCCAAACAATATCACAGTGATCGAAGACTTTGCTCACCATCCAACAGCGGTGGAATTAACCATCGATGCCGTTAAAGAAAGATATCAAAACGCAAAAGTATTTGCTCTTTTTGAACCAAGATCTGCAACTTCAAGAAGAAATATTTTTCAAAAAGAATATTCAAAGGCATTTCAAAAAGCTGATGTGACTATATTACCAGATGTATTTAATGCCGCTCAACTCAAAGAGTCTGAACGTCTTTCTATAGATGGCATTATGAGTGAGCTAAAGAAAAAAGGTAAAGAGGGACATGTAATCCCAAGAATAGACGACATCGTATCCTTCTTAAAGAACGCAGCAAAACCAGGTGACGTCATTCTAATCATGTCCAACGGATCATTTGGCGGCATTTACCAAAAGATTCTCACAGCTTTGGCAAAATAAGAGCTTATAGGCAGAAGTCATTAGTTTGCGGTGAGTCATCCAGGCTTTGTTTTTGAAACATTTGAGCCTTTTTAGTATCCCTTTCTTTTTGATCTTTACGAGGGAAATCAATGGAAAAAGCGGCGGATAAAAAGCTCACCCCACTCATGAAGCAGTATTGGGATGTTAAATCTGTTCACACGGACAAGATTCTATTCTTCCGTATGGGAGATTTTTATGAGCTTTTTGATCAGGATGCTGTCACAGCAGCCCCAATCCTTGGAATTGCGCTTACTGCAAGAAACAAGAATCAAGCTGATGCAACGCCGATGTGTGGGATGCCTCATCACAGTGTTGCTAACTACATCAATAAACTTCTTAGCCATAATTTTAAGGTGGCTATATGTGATCAAATTGAAGATCCATCCACAGCAAAAGGGATCGTCAAGCGCGCAGTCACTCGTATTCTGTCGCCAGGAATGGTTTATGATCCAGATACTTTAGATCAGATCACGAGTAATTATATTTGCAGTTACGACGAAACAACGGTTTCATTTTTGGATGCGACAACAGGTGAGGCGTTTTTCTATAAATTTGGAAATGAGATTGAAAAACAAAAACTCATCAATATCCTCCAGCCTGTAGAATTGGTTTTAGATTCTAAAACCTATAATAAGTATTTAGAAAATAAAACGGAGCTATCTGGCCCATGCGTGACTGAACATAATGAGCTTACTGGCAAAAATATTCATATCTCATCGGCACGGCTGATTTCCTACGCGGTGACAATGCAAGGAGAAACGGTTCTACAAACTCTCGGTGAGTTTGAAGAGAGATTTTTTGCCGAGCGCATGGAGTTGAACTTTCAGACTGTAAAACACCTAGAAATCTTTGAAACCTACCGTGGAGAAACCAAGGGTTCCTTTTTTCAAGCGATTAATAAAACCAAAACGGCAGCAGGCGCGCGCAAATTAAAAAACTGGATATTGTTCCCATTACAAAACCCAGAAAGCATTTTAAATCGCCAAGCTCAGGTCAAAGCCTGGGTGAATAACCCAGCGGACCTCAAGCGACTCAGACAAGTTTTTAGTGAAATGGGAGATATCGAGCGTCGATTAGGGAAAATTTCAAATCCCACGTGCAACGCTCGAGATTTTATTGCTTTAAAAAATTCCTTGGTAGCAGGTCTTCAAGTTTCAGAACTTTCGCGCGGACCAAGATCACTTTCAAAAAATTCATTTACTAAAGATCTTGAAGTCGCTAGCCAAAAGATTTCTAGTCTGATCCAAAAAATTGAAAGAACAATTGTCGACGAGCCACCCTTATCAACAAAAAATGGCCATATGATCAGAGCGGGCTTTGATACGGACCTCGATCATTTGATCAAGCTCACAGAAGATTCTCAAGGCCTTTTAAATGAGATGGAAGCCCGTGAAAAAGAAACTTATCAAATCCCATCTCTTAAAATCAGATACAATTCAGTCTTTGGATTTTATATAGAAGTCACCAAGACTCATACTGACAAAGTGCCAAAGCACTACGTGCGTAAGCAAACACTCACAAACGCTGAAAGATACATCACAGATGAGCTTTATAAACTCGAACAACAAGTTCTATCCGCAAAGACTAAAAGGGAAGAGCTAGAGTTTGCTATTTTTGAAAGTCTTAAGAATGAAATTCTTAAAAACGCTCAAGAGCTTTTAAAGTTTGCCCATGAGTGGAGTGAAGTGGACGTGATCAGTTCCCTTGCTTGGCTTGCTATCGAGATGAACTATACAATGCCATCATTTACAAAAAATAGAAGCTTAAAGTTAAAAAGCTCTCGCCACCCTGTGATCGAGCAACTTTCACTAAAACCGTTTGTCCCAAACGATATTGAAATCGCTCCTAATGGTTGCATGTTGCTTACCGGACCGAACATGGCAGGTAAGTCGACGTTGATGAGGCAAGTTGCACTTACGGCAATTCTTGCGCAAATGGGGTCTTTTATTCCAGCAAAAGAATCTCAGATTCCTATCTTTGATCGTATATTCACTCGTATTGGTGCAAGCGACAACTTAAGTGAAGGCCTTTCGACATTCATGGTGGAAATGACGGAAACGGCTTATCTTCTTAAAAACTCAACTGAGAAGTCTCTCGTTGTTTTAGATGAAATCGGTAGGGGGACGAGTACCTATGATGGAATGAGTTTGGCGCAAGCCATTCTCGAGTACTTAGTCACTCAGGTGCGCTCAACAACACTCTTTGCAACTCACTATCATGAAATCACATCTCTCCAGGCTCGATATCCGCAGATTGAAAACGTTCATATGAGGGTCGCTGAGGCGAGTCTTTCAAAGGGTAAAGAGATCACTTTTCTTTACACACTCACTCGAGGACCTGCGAATAAAACTTATGGGATTGAGGTTGCGAAACTTGCGGGCTTGCCTGTTCAGGTTACAAATCTTGCAAAGAAGCTTCTCGAGCAAAAGGAGGGTTTACGAGAAGAAAGTCTGCCTCTTTTTTCGTCCAACTTTACTGAACTTTCAAAAGGGGAATTGGAGGAAAGCTCAGTCGAGTTCCCTGACAAATATCGAGATGTTATAGAGGAGATTTCGAAATTCCCTACGGCTCAAACAAGCCCTTTGGATGCATTAAATAAGATCGAAGCTTGGAAAAAAGAGCTTAATTAGGTCAGCTATAAAGATAAAATTTTAATCACAATGCTTACTTTGAAGGCATATTTTGTATGCCTAAGGTCTAGAATTCAGAGCCTATTATTGAAGCCCTAAACATTGTGAGATATGGACGATCGTCTGTAAACTGTTTTTTAGCAAAATGATGAGTTTCTGGTTAAATCCCCAAATTTCTTAAAAAATCTTAAAAAAGTGCTTGGCTAAGAGAATTTTATTAATCACACTTTAATTAACCTTCACGGACTTTTATTGAGTCTAGTTTTAGGGGGGACAAAGAGTTCTTAAATTGATTTGGGAACTCAAGTAGTTCAGACTTTAATAGAGGCGATTAAAGTCTAAGATAAAGGACATAAATTAAACGGAAAGTTGATTCAAAGAAATGAGTCATATCCGGCAAACTTTAAAGGGGAGGAGCAAGGATGCTCAGAGACGTACTTATAAACCAAAAAGGGTTATCAAATAGAGAAGCTGAAGTTGCTGAATTAGTAACTAAAGGTCTAAGCAACAAGGAAGTTGCAAATCAACTTTTCGTTACTGAAAAGACGGTTAAGTTTCATCTTACGAACATTTATAAAAAGATGAACTTAAAGTCTAGAGCACAATTAATTGTTTGGTGCATGCCACATTTCTCTTTTGCTGAAACACCAGCAAATAGCGGAAATGCAGGAGCTACTAGCACTAACATTTCAAATGAAGCTTCAAATCCAAATCAACAAATTCAAAACACTATTCCTTCTGGAGCATCAACTGTTGGTGGTCTAAAAGGTGGCAGTGGTTCAGGTTTTGGATACTAATTCAAACGGTAAGACTGTAAAATCATCTCAGGTTATAATGACCGAGATGGTTTTACCATCTCACACGAACGCCCTCGGGAGTATTTTCGGGGGCGTTATTATGTCATGGATAGATATCGCTGCTGCGATCTGCGCTCAAAGACACTCCAATCACACTGTTGTTACTGCAAGTATAGATGCCCTTCATTTCGTCGCTCCTGTTTATAAAGGATGGATTGTAAATCTAAAAGCGTCCCTCAATTATGCCGGTCGAACTTCGATGGAAATCGGGGTAAGAATTGATGCTGAAAATCCCATTACAGGCGAAACGTTTCATACTGCGACAGCCTATCTTACTTTTGTTGCAATAGACGATAAATCAAAGCCTATACCCGTTCCTAAGCTAATACCAGAATCTGCCGAAGAGAAGAGAAGGTATGAAGCAGCTAAAACACGAAGAGCACAAAGGCTTGCACTTAAAGAAAGCCTATCTAAATCGCGCTCTTAAAACATTAAAGAACAGTAAAGGTGTAACTCTTGTAGAGTTAATGGCGACGGTTGCCATTGGAACCATTGTTTCTCTAGGTATTGCTTCTGTATTTGTTTTTTCAATGCAGCAATTTGTGATGCTAGTAGAAAAGAACTCCGCTGAAGAAAGTGCATTACAAGCGGCCTTTTATCTGAGGCAATATCTTTCTCAAGCTGTAGAGCTAAACGCGACCGATGCAATTAATAATACAACATGGACATGTACAGGAGGCAGTACAGGTTGTGGAGTTTTGGATGTTAATTTTCGTCTTCTCGATGCCTCAGCTTCGGGTAGTGTCGAGAGTAATCCCGATCAAGGAAACTTTGCTCGCTTTGCAATTTTTAATCGTGAAGCTGCTTTTTTTAGAACTAATATAGATGGTATTCCAAATGGTGTGGGGAACTTACAGCCTACCGCGATTTTTGTAAAGGATACTCGCGCTGCAAGCATTGGCTTTCCTGATGCGGCTTCTGGCGGCCTAGTGTTTAGTTATAATCGAGAGTATTCGGGTGGAACATTCAATATAATTCCAAATTCATCGGATCTCTTTTTATCTCGGATACATGACTTTAGAGTACAGCGAGTTAATTGTAATGGGGGGGCGAATGGGCTCGCCGTTGAAGTCGTCGGCTTTAACGACGGGATTTTGATTCCATGCTTACCAGCGGGCTGGGCACCTCCAGCTGGTCAAGCAATGAGGATTAAAACGATAACTCTCGAGGTGGTAACTCGCTATTTTAAAACTTCACTTAAGGGAGACTGGAACTATAGGTTTCCAATAGGTGGAGGAACAGCAGGACCATACCGAGATGTGGTTCAGACAGTAAAAATCAACTTCAAAAACAATATCCTTACGGAAGTCAGTCGAGTGGGCCAAAGTGGCGGCATGGAAAGAGTCCACGGTTCGCTTTATTTCTTTGATTATTTAATGCCGATTAAAAACAATTAGATTCAAAATAGGAAGTCTAAATAATAAATCATATCAATTGTCTCATGATGAGATAAATTTGAACTCTTTTGTTTAGTCGAGTTAATATTTTTCCGATATTATTATATACTTAAGTGTATATGGGGTCATATATGAAAACCAGGTTTTCGGTTCATTTGGATAACGAGCGTGGCGGAATGGCAGCTTTGCTTTCTGTTATTACGCTTTCGATGATAATCGTAAGTACCCTTTCTTCTTTCTACGTCTATATTGAGAACAGAGC